>JBFWJM010000089.1:0-11032 GCA_050253205.1 Desulfovibrionaceae bacterium | reverse complement strand
AGCACTATGGCAAGACGCCCAAGGTCTTCAACAACGGGCCCGAGATGCGCGAATGGCTGGAGGAGCGGGGCATGGCCCCGCTCTCGGTGATCCTCGACGGCGAGTGGGTGGTGCCCAAGGACCTGGAAGGGACCCTCGACGCCTGCACCACCACCCTCAGGCAATACGACGTGGACCCGGACGAGGACCTGCTGCGCGCGCACCTGGCCCGCTTCGAGGAGCGGCCCGGGGTCTACGTGGAACGCACCCAATACAAGATCGAGCTGCTGCTATGGCAAAAATAATCCTGACCCTCTGCTGCGCGCTGGCGTGGCTCGCGGCCCCCATGGAGGCCCGGGCCCGGACCCTCACGGACGTCTTCGGCCGGGAGGTGGAGGCGCCGGAAAAGGTGGAGCGGCTCATCGCCCTGGGCAGCAGCATGTGCTTCGTGACCCACGTGGGCGCGCAGGGGATGGCCGTGGGCGTGGAGGACATGGAGAAGACCGAGTCCACCAAGCCGTACATCATCGTCAACCGCGAGCGCGTCAAGGACCTGCCCGTCATCGGCAAGGCCGGGGCCGTGCGCATTCCCAACTACGAGGAGATCATCCGCCTGAAGCCGGACGTGATCTTCATCGTCTCCACCGAGCGGGGCGAGCCGGACCTCATCCAGCGCAAGACGGGCGTCCCGGTCTTTGCCGTGGGCTACGGCATCACCAGCTTCGACGAGGCCATGTTCCTCAAGTCCATCGAACTGACGGGCGAGGTGCTCGGCAGGCCCGAGCAGGCCCGGGCGCTGACGGACTACATCCGCGCCCTGCCCGGCCAGCTGGCCCACCGGCCCCCGGCGGGCGCGGAGGCCACGGCCTACGTGGGCGGCCTCTCGTACAAGGGCCACCAGGGACTGGTGAGCACCTCGGCGGACTTCTTTCCCCTGGACATGGCGCACATCAAAAACGCCGTGGAAGCCAAGAACTCCCCCGGGCACCTCTTCGTGAACAAGGAGTACCTGCTGACGGCCAACCCGCCGCTGCTGTTCCTGGACGGCAACGGCATGCACCTCATCCGCGACGGCGTGAACAGCGACCGCGCCTTCCACGAGCGCTTCAAGGCGCTGCGCGGGGGCGACGCCTGGACCCTGATCCCCAACACCTCGTACTTCATGAACCCGCAGGTCATGTACGCCAACGCCTTCTTCATGGCCAAGATCGCCTACCCCGATGCCTACACGGACCTGGACCCCGTGGCCAAGGCGGACGAGATCTTCACGGCCTTCAACGGCGCGCCGCTCTACGGCTGGTACGCGGAGCACGGCTACGGCTACGCCCGGGTGACGATTGAGGACGGGCGGCTGACGGTCGAGCCCTGGTCTGCCGGGACCTCGACGGGCAAGCCCTCACCTGACGAATGAACCGGGCGCCAACGGGCCGTACACCAACGGGCCAGACACCAACGGGCCAGACACCAACGGGCCAGACACCAACGGGCCGGGCTCCCTCGCGGGGGTCCGGCCTTTTTCGTTTCATCGGGGGGATCGGCGTCAGGGGGCTTCAGGGCCAGTCAGCTTTGGGGCCAGTATGCTTCGGGTCAGGGGGCTTCGGCGTCCATGCGCGCTCGGGCGAGGTCGTCCAATGCGCGCAGGGCCGAGGCGGCGCGGGAGGCCAGGGCCTTGCTCCGCGCGGCCAGGGAAAACTCCTCCCGGGCGCGGGGCCAGTCGCGCGCCTCCCAGGCGCAGAGCCCGCGCAGCAGGCGCGCCTCCGCATTGGCCGGGGCAGCCCGCAGGCACTCGTCCAGGGCCTCCCCGGCCCCAGGCAGCTCCCTCGCGCGCAGGAGCACGCGCCCCTGGGCGAGCAGGCTTTCGGGGTTCGGCTTCCCGGCGTCGAGCGCGCGCACGGCCCGCTGCGTGCGGGCGGCGGAAGCGTAGAGCGCGGCCAGCCGCTCCGGGTCCACTCCTTGGATGCGCTCCAGGGCGGCGGCGGCCAGCAGCGGCGCGCCCGCGTAGCGGTAGAGCCCGGCCAGTTGCTCCAGCTCCCGGGGTTCGGGGGTCTTCAGGGCGTAGGCCGCCTCCAGGGCGGCGGCCGCGCGGGCCCAGCGCTCGCGGTCGAGGTTCACCCGGGCCAGCAGCTCCCACCACTGGGCCTCTCCCGGCTCGACGCGCAGCAGCTTCAGGACCACGGTCTCGGCCCGGTCCAGCTGCTTCGCCCCCAGGAAGGCGTGCACGGCCAGGCGCAGCCACTCGGTCCGCACGCTGCCGGACGTCGGCCCTGCAACGTCGAGCAACGCCTGCGCCGCGCGCGCGGCCTCGGCGTGCCTCCCGGCCAGGAGCCAGCACGTGGCGGCATGGGCCAGCAGTTCGGGATCGGGCCGCGCGGGGTCGGATTTCTTAGTATCAGATGCTGCCGAAGCGGCCCGTTCCAGCGCGTACGCCCGCTCGAACAGGGGTGCGGCCCCGGCGTTGTCGCCAGCCTTGTGCAGCAGCACGGCCGCGTTCTGCGTCAGCAGGGTGTCGTCGGGAAAACGATCCAGCCCGGCCTGACAGGCGGCCAGCGCCCGCCCGGGCTGCCCGGCCTCCCCCAGGGCCACGCCGAGCACCTGGTGGATGCCCACCGGCGGGGTCTCGGCCGTGGCGGCGAGATACACCTCCAGCACCCGGGCCGCCTCGGCGGGCCTGCCGCCGTCCAGCAGCGTGCGGGCCTCATGCAGGGCGCGGCGGGCCTCCGGCGGCACGTCGCCGCCCGGCCCGGCGAGCGCCGCATGCACCGGGATGGCCAGCAGGAAAAAGACGAGCAACACGACGCGGCGCATCAGTCCACCAGCTTGAAGTCGAAGGGCAGCAGCACCCAGGTGTCCACGTCCTGCCCGGAGTAGCGCCCGGGCCGGAAGCGCCAGCGCCGCGCCGCCTCCAGGGCGGCCTCCTCGAAGACTCCCTCGGGCTCGGCCGAGGCGACGGACAGGGACGCGGGCTCCCCCGAGGCCGTGACGAGCATGCGCACCACCACGCGGCCCTCGATGCGCTCCCGCCGGGCGTTGTAGGGATACTTGGGCGGCACGCTGGCCACCGGGCGCGGCACCTCGTCCACCTCGTCCAGACGGAAGCCCGCCCCCAGGCCGGAGGCCTCGGGCAGGGCCAGGCCGCCGGAGAGGGCCGGATGGGAGGCCACGTCGAAGGCGGGCAGGTGCAGGTCGAGCTCCGGGCGCGGCGCGGCGGCCCCGGGCGCGGCAAAGGCGCGGGGCTGCTCGGCCGGGGGCTCGGGCTCCGGGGGCAGGCGGTCCGGCGTTTCCTCCGGCCGGGAGTCGGGCTCGGGCTGGGCCAGGCGGATGGCCCCCTCCACCAGGGGGGGCGGCTCCGGGCGGCGCACGTCCGTGAGCAGCACGAGGCCCACGTAGAGCAGCCCGGCCGCGAACACGGCCAGCAGGGCCGAGGAGGCGTAGCTGCCCACGGCGGAACGGCTCACGGCTTCCTCGCGGCCACGCTCAGGTTGCGCACCCCGGCCAGGCGGCACTGGTCGAGCACCTGCACCAGCGCGCCGGTCATGCTCGCGCTGTCCGCCACGATGACGGCCGAACCCTCGGGGTTCTCGGCGAGAAAGCGCTCCATGTAGGCCCGCACGGAGCGGACGTCCAGCGGGCGGCCCTCCACGTACACGCGGCCCTCGCGCGTGAGCCCGAGGATGACCCCGGCCTGCTCGGCGGTCTCGGCGGTCTGGGCCGTGGGGCGGTCCACCTCCACTCCAGCCTCGCGCACGAAACTCGTGGTGACGATGAAGAAGATGAGCAGGATGAAGACCATGTCGATGAGCGGGGTCATGTTGACCTCGCTGCGGCCGGAACGGGGACCGCGCCGCGCGCGCAGGCTCCTCATGAGGCGGCCTCCGCCGTGGCCACATGAGGTGCGTCATGGTGAACATTTCGGCGGGCATCCAATGGAGCTACAGCAGGGAACGCCGAGCCGCCGTGACGCTGCGTGGCGGTGCTCTCCATGAACATATTCTCCGTGGCGCGCTGCACGCGCAGGCAGAAGAGCTCCATGCGCGCCTCCAGCCGCAGCGCCCGGCGGTGCAGCAGCCCGCCCAAGAGCAGCCCCGGCACGGCCACCACCAGGCCCGTCTGGGTGGTGACGAGCGCCTCGGAGATGCCCGAGGCCAGGGCCCGGGCGTTGCCCGTGCCGAACTGGGAGATGGCGTCGAAGGTGGAGATCATACCGCTGACCGTGCCGAGCAGCCCGAGCAGCGGGGCCACGGCCGCCAGCACGAGGATGGTGGCCACATGGCGGCGGGCCAGGGCCGCGTGGGGCGCGCGCAGGGCGGCCAGGGCCTCGCGGTTGAGGGCCGGGTCCGGGCCCTTGCAGCGCAGGTAGCGGGCGAGAATGTCCGCCTGCCAGCGCGCGGCGGGGCGGCCTCCGTCAGAACATGTTGCCCCACCCTCCCCACCGCGCGGGCGCAGCAGGTCGAGGCAGCGCTCCGGGCTCGCCTCGCAGCGCTTCTGCACCAGGAACCAGCGCAGCTTGTGGATGGCCAGGGTCCACATGACCAGGGCGACCGCGCCGATGGGCAGCATGACCGGACCGCCGGACAGGAACGCCCCCGCCGCCCGCGCCGTGAGGTCCATCAGGCCGGAAGATTCAACGAACGGCATGGTCCGCCTCCTTGCCGTGCCCCAGCAGCGCCACGGCGAAGCTCGCGCCCTTCTCCTCCATGTCGCCCACGATGCGGTCCACGCGGCGGTCGAGCACATGGTGCAGGATCATGATGGGCACGGCCACGGCCAGGCCGAGCTGGGTGGTCACCAGCGCCTCGGAGATGCCGCCGGACATCATGCGCGGGTCGCCCGTGCCGTAGACGGTGATGACCTGGAAGGTGTTGATCATGCCCGTGACCGTGCCGAGCAGCCCGAGCAGCGGGGCCACGGCCGCGAGCACGGCCAGCGTGGGCAGGAAGCGCTCCAGCAGCGGCATTTCCTTGAGCAGCCCCTCCTGGAAGGCGTTCTCCACGCCCTCCTTGTCCATGGCGCCCTGGACGGAGGTTTCGCCTGGGAGGTGGCCCGGCATTTGGCCCGACGTCTGCGAGAGGGTGTGCCCGATGATCCGGCAGGTGGGGAAGCGCGCCTGGGCCGCGCAATACTCGGCGCACTCCCTCCAGCGCCGGGCTGCCAGCAGCTCCAGCACGCGGCCCATGTGGCGGTCGGAGTTGGCCCGGATGCGCCCCAGGGTCCAGAACCGCTCGCCCACGATGCCGAGCGCGGCCAGGCCCACCAGGAGGATGGGCCAGACCAGCACCCCGCCCGAGTCGAGCCACTCGCCCAGGCTGCGCTGCTGCTGCTGGAGCCGCGCCAGGGCCCCGCCGCCGGAGATGTCCACGGGGAAGACCCCGAATCCGCCCTCGGGCCCGCTCTGGGCGTCGAAAAAGTCGTTCATGAGCCCGGAGCGGCCCCAGCCCGGGTCGCCGTCAACGGCCAGGAGCGAAGCCTCGCCCTCGGGCCGCAGGAAGCCGACGCCGCCCTCGCCGCGCCAGGCCGCCGTGAAGGCCCCCACCCGGACGATCTCGCCCTCGGCCAGGGAGCCGTCGGGCGCGGTATAGGCCCCGCGCCGCAGGACCACCCGGCCCGAGGCGTCCATCTCCTCCAGGTAGAGCCCCAGCAGGGCCTGGATGCCGGAGAGCCCGGGGAAGCGCCCGGGCTGGAGAATCTCGTCGAGCACGGCCTCGCGCTCGGGGTGTTCCGCCCCGGTGAGGCTCTCGTGGAAGGCGTCGCGCGCCTGCTTGGCCGAGGTGCGGATGGCCCCGTCCATGGTCTTGATCTCGTGGGCCTGGTCGTCCAGCTCGGCCGCGAGCGCGCGCTCGCGCTCCAGCAGGGCCTCGTACTGCTCGCGCAGCCCGGCAAAGGCGCGCCGCTTCTCGGCCACGGAGCCCCGGAGCGGGGCCAGCTCCTCCTCCAACGCGGCGCGGCCCTGGCGGACGATGTCGCGGGTTTCCTCCGCGCTCCGCTCGGCCTGGGCGGCCCGGCCCTCCAGGGCCTCGGCGGCCTCGGGCCAGGTGTTCGCCAGGGCGGGCGAGGAGAGCGCCAGCAGCACAGCAAGAGAAAGCAGCAGGCGCATCAGTCCACCTCCCCAGGCAGCGGCAGGGGCAGGGGCAAAAGCTCCACCGCGCGGCGGCGCTCGGCCATGTCCCTGGCCAGGGCGAGGGTCCGGGCGTGGTCCGCGCCGAGCGCGTGCCAGCCCCCGGCCGCGCGGTCCCACATGCCCGCGCCGGAACCGTCCTCGGTGAGGTAGTAGAGCGCCGTGCGCCCCAGGCGGAGGGTGGCCACCCGCACGGGCGCGCCGCCGAGGTCGATCTCCCGTGAACCCGTCTCCACGGTGCGGCCGTACTCCATCTCCACCTGTAGCGCCTCCAGCACGCGGCGCAGCTTCTCGCCCAGGTCGAGGTGGTAGTCATCGAGCGATTCCCGCAGGAATGCGATGCGCCCGGCGCGCTCCCCGGGCAGGAAGGGCAGGTCCCGGGCCACGTGGGCTTCCAGTTCGTCCACCACGGTCTCCAGGTACGGCTCCAGCTCCATGGCGATGCGCCGGGCCTCCTCCCTGCGCCGCTCCAGCTCGGCGATGGCCGCCTCCTGGCGCTCCAGGTAGCGACGGTACTTGATCATCTGGAAGTCGAGCCAGGCATCCTGCATCTTGAGGTCGCGTATCTCGGCGGAGGCTTCGTCCCGGGCCAGGGCCAGCCCTTCGGCCTCTGCCTGGGCCCCGGCCTCGGCGGCCACGGCGCGCTCGGCCCGGGCCAGCACGGCCTCGGGCTCCTGCCCCGAAGCCCCCCCGGGAGTGAGCAGCAGAAACAACACGGACAGCGGCAACAACGGAATGAACAAACGGTGCGGCAACATGGGGAACCCTTCCCGGCCCGCTCCGAACGGCGTTCCGGGCTGCATATGATTTCAAGGCAACGGTGCGCGATGTAGCACGATGCCTTATTTCGTGCAACCAGATGAGCGGGAGGAAGTCCGCTCGCATGGGGAGTCCAGGCGGAAGCCGATGAGGCGAAAGAGCGAAAATGCTGTCGGTTGTGTGTGCCGTCAGCCGCAGGCGGGCAAAATCAGGACAGCAGGCTCCAGCGAGGCTGCCCCTCGGGAGTCGAACGGGTTGCGGTCCGCGCGTTGACAACCGTGCCCGGACCGGGAACAATTCTCCTGTATCGGCAAAAGACAAGGCAGGAGGAGAGGGCACCATGGGCGGCTACGCGAGAATCAACCAGCTCTGGCAGCGGCACCCCGCGCTGCTGGGCATGCTCGGGCTGGTGCTCGGCGCGTTGGGCCTCTGGTTCACCTGCTTCCCGCCGCAGGCATCGGAGGAGAGCCGCGCAGTGGAAGCCGTGCGCTCCAAGGCGGACCTCGCCTACCGCCTCAACGCCGGGTTCGCCGAGGCGCAGCTCGCCTCCCTGGCGCTGGCCGTGGTCGCCCTCTCGGAACAGGGGGGCGACATCCTCGTCACGACCCTGCAAAACGAGGACGGCGAGCGCATTGAAACCGTGCACCGCCGCAAGCTCTCTGGCCTGCTCCAGGCGGCCTCCTTCGCCCGGGTGGACGACGGGATGCTCCTCTTCTACGGATGCGTGCTGGAGCTTTCCGGCAGCAGCGGCACGCGGCGGGTCATGGTGGACGACGGCGCGCTGCGCGAGGCGGAGGCGAGCCTCCCGGAACTCCTGAACGCCCTGGACCGCTCGGACATCACCATCGAGGGCACGGACTTCGAGGTGAACGACGGCGTGGTGGCCATCGTCACCACCGTGCGCGACAAGGCCAGCGGAGCCACGGCCAAGGGCCGGGCCACCGCGCGCCAGGAATGAAGGCAAAGATTTCGTTTCCCGGGGGGTGCCGCGTTGCCAACCCCGGCCGGGGTGCCTATGTTGGAACCACGGCGCGCAACGCGCCGCGCCATCCCCCAATCACCAACACATCGAGGCATGCCATGATCCGCGCCAAGAACCTGGAAACGAACTTCCTCACCGAATACACCGACGGGACCCACACGGGCGCTTCCGACGCACCGGCCGAGAAGGGCGGCCAAGGGGCCGACTTCCATCCCCTGGCCCTGCTGGAGGCCTCCCTGGCCACCTGCGTGAACATCACCCTGCGCGTCTACGCCCAGGCCCACGGCATCGACCTGCCCGAGGTGGAAACCACGGCCACCCTGACCCCCGGAGCCGAGGGCTCCACCTTCGAGTATACCGTGAGCCTGCCCGCCTCGGTGACGCCGGAGCAGAAAAAGCGCCTGCTGGCCGCCACCAAGGCCTGCCCCATCCACGGCGTGCTCTCCAAGCCCATCACGTTCAAGCTGGCTGAATAACAAAGAAACACCGCCAAAGGCCCCGCCCGACGACGCCCGCCCCTGGACGCGGCGCGTTGAACCGGGTATGGCCTCCGGCGGAGCTGCGAACGCGCGCCGACCTTCCCGCCCGAGCAGGGCTGCGAGGTCGGCCGCGCGGTCCCGGGGCGGTTGGCCGCATGGCGGCCGCCCCGGGATTCTACCCCCTTTCCCTAAATATGGCTCCCCTTGCCCCGCAGGGAGATGCCCGGGGCTCCCGAACGGGAACAACCCCGGGGACACGTGTTCCCGACCGGGAACAACCCCCGCCCCGCGCCGCACCCCCACCAAGCGGCAAATCGTAACAATTTCGACGCACTGCCAAAACATTTCGTTTCGGCACGCTCCTTGCCATATGGGGTTCAGAACCACTTTTCCAGGAGGAGAACCCCAATGTCCGAAATGTCCCAGGCCGTGAATGGAGCCGCGCTCCAGAAATCCTTCGCCCAGGAGGTCATCGACAGCCTCCCGGGTCTGATCCTCGTGGTGAGCGTGGCCGTGCTCGCGCACTTCGCCGCGCCGCTCCTGCTCCGTTACGAATTCTTCAAGACCTACCTCTCGCTCAAGGACTTCATCCTCGCCATCCTGGTGGGCATCGCCATCCGCAACACCGTTGGCGTGCCGAGCATGCTCCAGCCGGGCCTGCGCTTCTCGACCATCCTGACCAAGACCGGCATCGTGGTCATGGGCGCCAAATACTCGCTCATCGGCCTAGTCACCGTGGGCGGGCAGGCCCTCGGGCTCATCGCCTTCTTCCTCTTCAGCTCGGCCGTGGTGCTCATGTGGATCGGCTCACGCCTCAAGATTTCCCCCTCGCTCAGCGCGTGCCTGGCCGCCGGCCTCTCGGTCTGTGGCGTCTCGGCCACCATCGCCGTGGCCCCGGCCGTGAACGCCAAGAAGGAGGAAATGGCCTATTCCATCGCCGTGGTGCTCATGTTCGGCCTGCTGGCGCTGGTGGTCTTCCCCTCGCTGGGCCAGTGGCTCGGCCTCTCGGACGCCCAGTACGGCGCGTTCGCGGGCGTGGGCATCATCAACTCCGCCCAGGTGCTCGCCGCGGGCTTCGGCTTCAGCGAGGGCGCGGGCGTGGTGGCGGGCGTGTACAACATCGGCCGCGTGCTCTTCCTGCCCTTTGTGGTGCTCATGCTGACCATCATGGCCGTGCAGCGCGAGAGCAGCCTCGTGGACGGCCCCATCAACAAACGCCAGATCATCATCTCCAAGTTCCCGGTCTTCGTGCTCGGCTTCCTCGTGGTGGTCATGCTCAACACCATGGGCTGGATCACCAAGCCCGCGGGCAAGACCGCGACCCTGTTCATGGAATGGTGCTTCCTGCTCGGCTTCGCCAGCATCGGCCTGACCACCCGCCTCTCCGACCTCAAGGCGGCGGGCATCTCCGGCGTGTTCGTGGGCTTCACCGTGGCCACCATCAAGGCCGGCCTCGCCCTGCTCGCGGTGCTCTACTTCATCGACTAACGAAACCAACGACATATCCACTGCAAACAAGACAAGGAGTTCATCATGACCGCCCGCATCAAGCGCCTCTCCGCCAGCCGCAAACAGGACCTCATCGTCTGCCTTCTGGGCATCGGGCTGGTTTTCGTTGCCATGGCCATCACCGGCTGAGGCCCCATCCACCACGGAGCCGCATCTTCGCCGATGCGGCTCCGAACATTTCATCCCCAAGCGACGGCAGACACCATGAAGAACATCCTCCTCGCCACCACGGGCACCTCCCAGTGCCGCAAGGCCGAAGACTACGCCCTTGAGTATTGCCTTCACCACGGGGCCACGCTCAGGATCATCCACGTGGTGGAACCCCAGCTCGACCACTACGGCCTGGTGGACTCCCTGGCCACGGAGACGGACCGGCACGACTTCATCGACCACACCCGCAAGCTGGAGATGCCCTCCATCCAGGAACGCCTGGAGCGCATCCTGAACCAGGCCAAGGCCCTGGGGATCAAGTACGAACTGTACATCCAGTGGGATGCTCCGCTATACTCCATCGTCAAACAGGCCAGGAAGGAGAACGTCGAGCTCCTGGTCATCGGCGGCAGGGAGAAGCGCTTCAACCCCTTCAGCCTGGCCATGAGCCTGACCAGGAAGGCCCCCTGCCAGGTCAAACAGGTCTACTAGCAACGGAATCCATTCATGCGGGCAGGTATGCGGACACGATGGCGGGCTTGGGTGCTGGCGCTGGCCCTCGGGCTGCTCCTGCCCCCCCTGGCCGCCACGGCCGCCACGGCGCAGCAAACCCCGCCCGACCAGCCCTGCCCGGGGCAGGAACATCTCCCCCCCCGGAGCGCCCCCGCTCCGGGACAGAACACCCCCACCACGGGGCCGGACGCTCCCGCGCTCCGGCCCCTGCGTTTCGGCAGCATCACCCTGAACCACCCGCTGATGATGTACCGGCAGTACCTGCCGTTCACGGACTACGTTTCCGCGCGCATCGGCATCCCCATCGAACTGGTGCTGGCCAAGGACTACGAAACCATCATCAACGACCTGGTCAACGGCGACATCGACATGGCGCTGCTGGGCGCGCTCTCCTACCTGGAGGCGCGCGACGCCTGCCCCAGGGTCACGCCCCTGTGCGCCGCCCTCTCCAACGACGGCACCCCCACCAACCGGACCATCTTCTTCACCCGGGCGGACAGGGACGACATCAACACCCTGGACGACCTCCGGGGCAAGCGCATGGCCCTG
>JBFWJM010000088.1:0-11132 GCA_050253205.1 Desulfovibrionaceae bacterium | reverse complement strand
AAACGCACTCCATTGTGATACCTTCTGTCTCGCCATGTTGGCCTCCTTGTGGCTTAACACGTGCTTACGTGCTTGAGGCATTGTGGCCTCGATTACACGGGAGGCCAACATGGTATTTGAGCGGCCCCATGGCCGTCGTCGGTGAACTGGCACCCAGGTGGATCGGATCGGGGTGTTGCCACGCCGGGCATTCCCCCCTTGTGAGCACGCCCTTGTCGGGCCAAGTCGGGACCCTCTCGCGGAGAATACGTGCTTCTTTCGGCCCGTCTCTCCGCATCCGGCCTCGCCTCCTCGCATCTCCCCCTTGACAAGCGCCGCCCTCGGGGCTAGTCTCCCGCGTTCAGGATGGATTCGGGCCAGTAGCTCAGTTGGCAGAGCCCCCGGCTCATAACCGGATGGTCCCAGGTTCGAATCCTGGTTGGCCCACCACCAACCCCGGCTCTATGCGACATCCTTGAAAAGGACGGTACCTTGGCCGTACGAGCCAAACGAGTCGATAGCCATGTTCCTCGCGTGAAGAGGATGAAGATGCTCCTTCAGGGAATAGCCCTCAAGGAGCATCTTTCGTCTGGCTTGATGGAGAAAATTCTATGAATGTCAATGGGATACTTGATGTTGTCCGACGGCTTGCGCCGGAGGAGAACCAGTCGGAGCGTGATAATTGCGGCGTGCAGATTCGCGGCGCGGTGGAAGACGTGACCCGCATGGGCGTTTGTCTCGACCCGGCTCCCGCGCTGCTGGCGGACCTCCTGGAGGGCGGCGCGCAGTTCGTGCTGACGCATCATCCCCTGTATTTCGAGCCGTTCCGGCTCTCCGAGCCAGGGTTTCGGTTCGAGGTCGCCAGACTGTTCCTGGGCTCCGGCGCGTGGCTCTACGCGGCGCACACCAGCCTGGACACGCGCCAGGGCGGCCCGGCCTCCTGGCTGGGCGGGGCGCTCGGCCTGCGCGAGGTGCGGACCATGGCCCCTCTTCCCGGCCAGGACCCCGAAGGGGAAAACGCCGTGGGCTACGGCCAGGTTGGCCTGCTTCCGGAGGAGATGGGCTACGAGACGTTCGCGCGGCTTCTGGACGAGGTGCTCGGCATCGGCGTCTGGCGGGCCTGCGGCCCGCGCCCAGAGCGGGTGCGCAGCGTGGGCTACCTGCCCGGGTCCGGCTCTTCGGAGATTCCGGCGGCCGTCCGCTCCGGCATCGACGTCTACGTCACCGGGGACCTGCGCTATCATCAGGCGGTGGAGGCCCCGATGCACATCATCGACGTGGGACACCACGTCATCGAGGAGGAGATGACCCGCCTCTTCGCCCTGGAGCTGGGCGAGGCGCTGCCCGGTGTGGAGGTAACCTTCCTCCCCAGCAAGGACTCCTTCTCCTACCATCTGGCCGATCGGGTCGGCGAACGGGGCTGACCCCGCGAGGCGTACAAGGTGAAAGCATCCGGGCCGTGCCCGGATTGACATACATCCCAATCAGAAAGGTGAACGCATGTATCAGAAGCAGATCGAACAACTGGTGGTTTTGCAGAACGTGGACGACGAGATCATCATCCTGGAGCGGGAGCTGGAAGAGGCTCCCAAGGAACTGGCCGAGCTCGACGCCACGTTGCAGCAATTCGCCGACAGGCTGGCCCAGATCGACGAGAAACTCGACATCCTCAAGATGCAGCAGAGCAAGCTGGAGGACGAGATCGTCGAGGACGCCAGCCGCGTGAAGAAGAGCAAGAACAAGCTCATGATGGTCGGCAACACCAAGGAATATCACGCCATGATGCGTGAGATGGACAGCCTGGAGAAGCTCAACCGCCTGCGCGAGGAAGAGAAGGTCGCCGTTGTCGAGGAGCTGGCCCGCCAGGAGGAGGCCAAGGCCGAGGTGCTCCAGGAGATGGAGGCCGTCCAGGGCGAGCACGACGCCAAGCGGGCCACGCTGGACGAGCGCGTGGACAAGGCGAAGAAGCGCCTCGACTCCCTGGCCAAGAAGCGCGGCAAGGCTGGCAAGGTGGTCCCCGCGCCCATTCTCGGCCGCTACGAGTTCATCCGCGAGCGCATGGAGAACCCGGTTATCGTGGCCGTGAGCGAGGGCGTGTGCGGCGGCTGCAACATCCTCATCCCCCCGCAGACCTACAACGAGTTGCAGAAGGGCACGCAGATTCTCGGCTGTCCCAACTGCCAGCGGTTGATCTACTGGGAGGAGCACATTGTCATCGCCAAGCCGGAAACCGCCGAGGAAGGTGCCGTGGAGGCCGCTCCCGAGGCCACGGAAGGGCAGGAATAGCGGGATTTCGCCGCGCCATCCCGGCGCGGCGCGGTCCGGATGCGTCGAGGTCGGAGTCGGACAGACCGTCGCCGCGGCAGCGATGCCGGGGAGGAAAGTCCGGGCTCCGCAGGGCAGGGTGCTGGGTAACGCCCAGCGGGAGCGATCCCGGGCAAGCGCAACAGAGAGCAGACCGCCCGCCGCTTGCGGCGGGTAAGGGTGAAAGGGTGGTGTAAGAGACCACCGGCGGGGGTGGCGACATCCCCGGCCAGGCAAGCCCCGCCCGGAGCAAGACCAAATAGGGGAACCGGCCGGCCCGGCCTTCAGGTTCCCGGGTAGGTTGCTTGAGGCGGACGGTAACGTCCGTCCTAGAGGAATGACGGTCGCCCCCCTCGGGGGGAACAGAACCCGGCTTATCGTCCGGCTCCGACCCGACGCATCCGGACACCAAAGACGTCCGACCCGCAGCCGAGGCGGCGGGCTCGAACAGCGAAAGAGTAGCACGAGGCGCGCATGCGGCATATATGGTCCATCATCCTCGCGGCCGGGAGCTCCACCCGGCTGAAGGACGCCGCCGGGGGCGAGCGCAAGCAGTATCTCCTGCTGGAGGGCGCGCCGCTGTATTGCCGCTCCATGCGGACGCTGGCGGCCCTGCCGGAGATGCGCGGGCTGGTGCTCGTGTTTCCGCCGTCCGAGGTGGAAGAACGCGGGCGCGAGGCCCTGGAGCTCGCCGCGAGGTATTCCCTGGGCGTGCCCGTGCGCGTGGCCGCCGGGGGGAGCAGAAGGCAGGATTCGGTCCGCGCCGGGCTGGCGGCCCTGCCGCCGGAGTGCGGCGCGGTGCTCGTGCATGATGGCGCGCGGCCCTTCGCCTCCGCCGTGCTGGCCGCCCGGGTTGCGGACGCCCTGCGCGCCGGGGCCGCCGGGGTGGTTCCGGCCCTGCCCGTGACGGACACCATCAAGGAAATACGCCCGGGCGAAGCGGGGGCCGTTATCGAGCGGACGCTGGACCGCGCGAGGCTGGCCGCCGTGCAGACGCCCCAGGGGTTCGACCGCGCCCTGCTGGCCGAGGCCCACGAGCGCGCCGAGGCCGAGGGCTGGGACGTCACGGACGACGCTTCGTTACTGGAGCGGCTGGCCCGGCCTGGCGCGGAGGTGCTCACGGTTCCGGGCGAGGAAACAAACCGCAAGATCACCACGCCGGGCGACCTGGAACTGCTGGCTCCAAAGGAACCCCACGGCGGGGCGCTGCCCGTGGCGGGCTGGGGCTACGACGTGCACCGCTACGGCGGCGAGCGGCCCCTGGTGCTCGGCGGGGTGCTCATCCCCGGGCCTGTCACCGTGGCCGCGCACTCGGACGGCGACGTGCTGCTCCACGCCCTGGTGGACGCCATCCTTGGCACCTTCGGCGGCGGGGACATAGGCGCACTTTTCCCGGACACCGACCCCGCCTTCGCGGGCATGGAGAGCGGCATCTTCGTGCAGGAGGCCCTGCGCCTGGCCGGGCAGGCCGGGGTGGAGGTCATCCACGCGGACCTGACCATCGTCGCCCAGGTGCCGAAGATCGGTCCGCACAGAGAGTCCATCGCTCGCAATGTGGCCGCGCTCCTCTCGCTGCCCGCCGCCCGGGTGAACGTCAAGGCCACCACCGAAGAAGGCCTCGGCTTCACCGGGGAGAAGAAGGGCATCAAGGCCGTGGCCTGCGTGAGCGCGCTGGTCCGCCCCTTGCGCGCTGGGGAGGCGGGATGACCCGGGCCAAGCGCATCGCCATCTGGACCGGGGTCGCGCTGCTGCTGGCGGCCGCGGCCTGGGCAGGGCTGACCCTCACCGTTTCCGCCGTGGCCGAGGTCAAGGTCAAGGAATTCTTCGCGGGCATGCAGGACGTGGTCCGCGCGGAGTACGGCTCCGTTCGCGTGAATCCGCTGACGCTCTCCGCCACCATCGACGACCTGCGCATGGAGGTGGTGGGCGGCGTGCGCCTGAGCGTGGATGAATTCACCCTTTCGCGCTACGAGGTTCGGGATGGCCTGCCCCGCGCCGTGTCCGTTCGTTGCGAGGGCGTGCGCATCCCGCTGGGCAGCGGGCCGCTCGCCGGGTTCGCCCCGGGGCTCCTGGCCATGGGCTACGACGTGCTCGCCCTGGACTACGCCATGGACTTCGACTACGACCCGGGGAGTCGTCGATTCTGCCTGGACGATCTGCGGCTCAAGGTGCGCGATGCCGGGGAACTGGGCATGCGCCTGAAGCTGGGCAACGTGGACCTCGGGGCCCTGCTGAAGGGCGGGCCCGGCGCGCTCTTCTTCGCCGTGGAACGCGGGGAGCTGCGCTACGTGGACGACTCGTTCTTCCGCCGCGTGCTGGAGGCCCTTGCCCGGGACGAGAACGCGGAGCCCGGGGAGGTGGCCGAGACCCTGGTGCAGGGCCTGGGCCAGCGCCGGGACGACGCCGAAAAGCTGGGCGACGCTGTTTCGGCCCGGGCGTTCGGCACCCTGGCCAGCTTCGTGCGCCAGCCCTCCGCGCTCACGGTGCGCGTGGAGCCGGCCGAGCCTGTGGCCCTGGTCCGGCTCACGGCCATGCGCGACCCGGCCGAGGTCCTCAGGGCCCTCAACCTGAGCGTGCGGACAGACGAAGAAAATTAATCCATTCCGTTGAATGACGGAGAGTTGCAAACGGAGAATAGCAATGCGCCTGTATAATACCCTGAGCCGGAGCAAAGAGGAATTCGACTCCATCCGAGGCAACAAGGTCAACCTTTACGCCTGCGGCATCACCGCCTACGACCTCTGCCACATCGGCCATGCGCGCTCCTGCGTGGTTTTTGACGTGCTCGTGCGCTACCTGCGCTTCAAGAGCTACGACCTGACCTTCGTGCGCAACTTCACCGACATCGACGACAAGATCATCAAGCGCGCGGCTGAGACCGGAACCGACCCCGCCGCCCTGGCCGAGAAGTACATCAACGAGTTCTACGTGGACATGGACGCCCTGGGCGTCACCAGGGCGGACGTGGAACCCCGCTGCACCGAGCACATCCCCGAGATGATCGTGCTCACCGGGCAGCTCATCGAAAAAGGCCACGCCTACGCCACCCCCTCGGGCGACGTGTACTTCCGCGTGCGCTCCTTCCCCGACTACGGCAAGCTCTCCGGCCGCAACATCGAGGACCTGCAATCCGGCGCGCGCATCGAGCCCGGCGAGGAAAAGGAAGACCCCCTCGACTTCGCCCTCTGGAAGGCCGCCAAGCCCGGCGAGCCCGAGTGGGATTCCCCCTGGGGCAAGGGCCGTCCCGGCTGGCACCTGGAGTGCTCGGCCATGAGCGAGAAGTACATGGAGCTGCCGTTCGACATCCACGGCGGCGGCCAGGACCTCGCCTTCCCGCACCACGAGAACGAGATCGCCCAGTCCGAGGCGGCCACGGGCAAGCAGATGGCCCGCTTCTGGGTGCACAACGGCTTCGTGCAGATCAATTCCGAAAAGATGTCCAAGTCGCTCGGCAACTTCTTCACCATCCGCGACATCCTCGCCCAGTTCCACCCCGAGACCCTGCGCTACTTCCTGCTGACCATGCACTACCGCAGCCCGCTGGACTTCTCCTTTGAGGCCATGGAAGAGGCCGAAAAGGGCCTCAAGCGCATCTACGCTGCCCTGGCCCAGATGCGCACCGAGCTGGCGCGGAGCAAGTGGACCAAGGCCGAGCTGCCCGAAGAGCTGGAGCAGGAATACAACAAGTACCGCGCGCAGTGGGCCCTCTCCATGGAGGACGACCTGAACACCGCCGCCGCCCTGGGCCACATGTTCGGGGCAGTGCGCCTGGCCGGGCGCATCGGCGAGGACAAGGCCCTCAAGAAAACCGAGGGCGCGCGCGAGCTCTGGACCCGCATGCTGGAGGACGTGGCCCGCTGGGGCTCCGTGCTCGGCGTGTTCGAGCGCGAGCCCGCCGAATTCCTCGCCGAACTGCGCACCTCCCGGGCAAAACGGGGGGGCATCAACCCCGCACGGGTGGAGGAGCTGCTGGAAGCGCGACAGACTGCGCGAAAGGACAAGGACTTTGCCAAGGCCGACGCCATCCGCGACGAACTGGCCGCCATGGGCGTGGAGGCCAAGGACACGATCTCCGGCCCAGACTGGGACGTCGCCTAGCAGGGCGCGGATTCATCCGCGACTGCTTCGTTGCTGCAAAAGCGGCGCACCCTCATGTACGTCATGGTACAATTCGGGCGCGCCGCTTTTTTGCGCCTTGCATCCGCGGCGACTGCGCGCCCTGCATGCGTTTTGGCCGTAACCCAGCCAAGCCCGGACGCTCGTGTATTGCAATACGAGTCGCTCCCGGGCTTTTCTTGCGCCCGCCTGTGACGTGCCTGCGCCGCCTGTATGGCCTTCGGGCGGAACTCCCGCTGGCCCGCACCCTCATGTACGTCATGGTACATGCCAAATGTTGGAAATGGCGCGCCGCTTTTTTGCGCCTTGCCCGTTATGGGAAGGGGTGGCGACTGCGCGCCCTGCATGCGTTTTGGCCGTAACCCAGCCAAGCCCGGACGCTCGTGTATTGCAATACGAGTCGCTCCCGGGCTTTTCTTGCGCCCGCCTGTGACGTGCCTGCGCCGCGTCTGGCCCTCTTTGGGACCGCGCCTCGTTCGACGGTCCGTGCCGTGGGCGGCAGGGCGAGGTGAGGGGGGCAGATGGCGGCAAAGGTGACGCCTTGCCAGCCCCCTCCACCTTCAGCGCACCCTTGCGCGCCACGCGAGGTTCCTTCATATACCAACAGGCGGAGACGCAAACGCAACCTGCGGGCAACCAGCGTGTGGCGACCCGCCAGCCCGCCTGGGCGAAATCGGGAGGAAGAGGCATGCGGATACGCGAAATGCGGGCCGGAGACGGCGAGGACGTGGCCCGGATACAACTCGAAATGTCCTGGATGGTCTGGCTCCAGGGACGCGACGCTGCGTCTCTGGGCGCGGAGCTGGAGGGCCGCATCTCGGCCATGGCCGAACGCGCCACGGACACAGCCCTGGTGGCCGAGATCGACGGTCTGGCCGTGGGCTACGCCGTGGCCCATTGGCAGCGTCCTCTGGCCCTTCCCGCTCCTGAAGGCTACCTCGGCGAGCTGTTTGTGCTGGAGGAGTTTCGCGGCAGGGGCGCGGGCTCCGCGCTGCTGGAGCGGGTGGTCGAGCTGGCGCGCGAGCGCGGCTGCTTCCGCGTGCGGCTCATCAACGGCAAGGAGAGCGAGGCCTACCTGCGCGGATTCTACCTGCGCTGCGGCTTTGCCGAGCGGGAGCATATCCGCGACTTCTGCCTGATGCTCTGACGCGCGGCGCCGCATAAGAAAAAGGCCCGCCCCAGGGGAGGGACGGGCCGGACGCGCTGCGAACAGGCGACGGAAGGCTACCAGCGGGGGCGGCTCTCGCGGGGCTGGGCCTCGTTGACCTTGATGTTGCGGCCGCCCAGGCTGCTGCCGTTCAGGGCGGAGATGGCCTCCATGGCACCGGCGTCGTCCATCTCGACGAAACCGAAGCCGCGCGGGCGGCCCGTCTCGCGGTCTTCGATCAGCTTCACGGATTTGACTTCGCCGTACGCCTCAAAGGCCGCGCGGACCTCGGCTTCGGTGGAATTCCAGGACAGGTTGCCGACATACAGATTCTTGGACATGAAAAACTCCTGCAAAAAAAGTGGTGGTGGCATGACGCCCGTGCGTCAATAAATAAAAGCCGCGCACAAGGAGAGTACGCGACTTCTCATTGGACTTGTTTTCATTTGAACCAGTTTCGGTCTCAACAGACCGCGCCGACACGGGAGCGACTGGTGCTTGGCGTCCCTCATCGGCTACTCTTGGATGGAAGTCAAGAAGAATTATTAGGCTGTGTGCGATTCGATGGGTCTTGCGGGAGTGTCGGCCTCCAGCCCGCGCAGTACCCGCCGCGCCCAGAAAAACGCTACGGCCGCCGCGCTCCAGGTGACCAGGAAGATGCCCCACCACACACCCCAGGGGCCAAAGCCCAGCCAGGTGACCAGAACCGTGAACACCGCCAGCGGGGCCGCCACCTGCCGCCCCAGCCCGAGCCAGATGGCGAACATGGGCCGCTTGACCCCCTGGAGCGCGGCGGTGGACACGAAGAGCACCACGTAGGCGTAGAGCACCAGGGCGTCCACGTGCAGGTAGTCCGCTCCCAGGCGCACCACCTCCTCGTTTTCCGAGAACACGGTCATGACGTGCGGGGCCAGGAAGAAGACCACCAGCGTGCCCGCGCCCATGAGCAGCGCACCGTAGCGCAGCGCGCAGGAGAAGGCCTCGCGCACCCGGGCGAGGTTCCCCGCGCCAAAGTTCTGGGCCACGATGGTCAGGGTGGCCACGTTGAGGCCGATGGTCGGCACCAGGACCATCTGCTCCACGCGCACGGCCGCGCCGTACGCTGCCTTGGCCGCCGTGCCGAACTCGCCCACGAACCCCAGGATCACGAACACGCCCAGGGCGATGGTCAGGAAGTTCACCGAGGCGGGGATACCCTGCCGGGCGATGTCCGCGAAGGCCTTCGGGTCCGGCAGGAGCATGCGCCAGGAGGTGAGCTCAAAGAGCCCGGTCTTTGCGGCCTCGCGGCAAAGATACAGGCAGCCCAGGCAGTGGATGAGTACCGTGGCCAGGGCCACCCCGCGCACCCCGAGGGCGGGGACGCCCAGCCCGCCGTGGATGAACCACGGGTCGAGCGCGAGGTTGAGGAGGAAGCCCGCCACCAGGAAGTTGCGGTAGGGCCGGGTGCGGCCGTGGGCGTTCAGCGTGGCGTTGAACATCTGCTCCACCAAAAACGCCCCGGTGCCCAGGAAGATGGTGCCCATGTAGCGCAGCCCTTCGGCCAGCTCGAACCCGCTCGCGCCCATGAGCCCGTAGGCCCAGGGCGTGAACCGCAGCCCGGCCCAGGCCAGCAGCACGGAAAACAGCGCCGCGAATACGAACCCCTGCACCGCGTAGCGCGCGGCCCCCTCGCGCCTGCCCGCGCCCAGCTCCGCGCCGATGAGCGCCGTGGTGCCCGTGGCCAGGCCGGAGCCGAAGGCCGTGATCAGGAAGAACAGCGGAAACGAGAGGGAGAGCGCGGCCAGGGCGTGGGTGGAGAGCTGCCCCGCGAACCATGTGTCCGTGACGTTGAACATCGTATTGAAAAAAAAACCCACGGACACGGGCCAGGCAATGCGGACCATGAGCCGGGGGATGGGGTCGGCCAGGAGGTCGAGGCTCGGGTGCGCGGGTTTTCTGCGTGGTTCGGCCATGCTCCCATGGATACATTTCTCATGGACGGAAGGCTAGAAGAGAAATGCAGCACCGCCAATTGACGGTATCGGCGGCGGGATTATTTGTCGGTGCAAGGAGGTCTGCACATTTGAATATGTAAACCGACAGGAGGCTGAAATGACGTAGCCGCTCCAAGAAAAACAGTATTTGTTCATACCTTAAACTAACCTAGAAGGAGATACTCCATGCTCAAGTATGAAAAACACTGGCTGAGGCCCCGCAATGTTTTCGCGCGAAAAGCTGAACCTTGCTGTCCATAAACATTGCACCCCTTGTTTGAAGGGCGTTATTGTTAGTCTGATTATCGATATTTTGCTCATGCATAGAGACGAGTCCGCGTTTGACTGCCTTGAATTTGTGCTCGTAGTGATGAAAAACTTGATCCCCTTCTTCTGAGGGGAGTACTGAACTGAATGTTTATGAGGCCCGATTCGGGCCTCTATTTTTTTGGGTGTTGCTTGGGTTCCGGCTAGGCCGTGAACACCGTGCCCGCCTCGCCCAAGGCGGCCTTGGCGATGTCCTCCAGGGCGCAGATGCACGAGGGCTTGCCCGTGTGCGCTGTGAAGCGGCGGCAGGCCTCCACCTTGGGCAGCATGGACCCGGGCGGGAACGCGCCGGAGGCGATGAGCTCCGCCGCCTCCCCGGGGGTCAGGCGTTCGATGAGCCGCTGGCTCTCGCCGCCGTAGTCGTGGTACGCGCCCCGCACGTCCGTGGCGATGACGAGCCTGTCCGCGCCCACCTCCCTGGCCAGCAGCGAGCTGGCGAGGTCCTTGTCGATGACCGCGTCCACCCCGTGGAAGCCCCGGTCCTCGCGCACCACGGGAATGCCGCCACCGCCGCAGCAGATGACGATGAAGTCGAGGCCGATGAGCGTCTTGATCTCGCGCCGTTCGATGATGGACATGGGTTGCGGGGAGCCGACGACGCGCCGCCAGCCCTTGGCCGTCTCGCGCGTGGGGTAGGGGGCCTCCGGCCTTGGCGCACCGCGCGGAGCGAGCACCGGGCCCACGGGCTTGTCCGGGTTGGTCAGGCGCGGATCATCCCGCCGGACCACCACGTAGGTGATGAGCGTCACCAGGGGGCGGTGGGCCACGCCCAGGTCCATGAGCGCGCCGTCCAGGGCGGATTCGATCATGTAGCCGATCTGGCCCTCGGTCTGGGCCACGAGGATCTCCAACGGGTAGCGCATGCCGCAGGCCTCGTCGCCACCCGCCGCCGCGCCCTCCCCGCAGGCCTCCTGCTTGAGCAGCAGGTCGCCCACCTGGGGGCCGTTGCCGTGGGTGATGATGATCCGGTGATCGCGTGAGAGCTCGGCGATTTGGCGGATGGGCAGCCGCAGGTTCTCGAACTGTTCGGCAATGGTTTCGCCCTTCTCGCCGCGCATGAGCGCGTTGCCCCCCAGGGCGATCACCAGAATGGGCTTGCCGGATCGATCATGGCGATCATCCGTCGATGATCGGCCGCTCACAGCTTCAGCCTCCGCCGGAGCACGGCGGCCAGGGTCGGGGCGTCGCCGGAAATCACATGGTCCGTGAAGGCGTAGCGCACACGCACCACGGGCTTGTCGATCTTCATGAGCCCGGTGAAGTCGAGGGGCGTGCCCGAGACCACC
>JBFWJM010000087.1:0-11160 GCA_050253205.1 Desulfovibrionaceae bacterium | reverse complement strand
TGCTCGACGACCCCGTGGAGGACAACCAGGCCTACGGCGAATCCATCGGCAGGCTGGCCACGCTCATCGGCGGCGGCAAGCCCATCCTCCAGCGCTTCGGCGACTTGAAGCGCGGCCGCCGCACCACCTGGAACCGCATCCGCCACTCCTATGTGGAGCCCACGCTCAAGGAGGTCGTCTGCGGCGACATCGCCATGGCACTGCCCGAGCGCATCCTCACCAACCTCGTGGAGGGGCTCGAAAAGCTCAACGACGTGGTGCCCGGCGTCTCCAACGAGGAAACCCTGCTCTACGCCCCGGAGATCAAGTTCTTCGCCACCCAGGTGGAGACCAGCGAGCACCTCGAAACCGGCATCAAAAACCTCTTCGTCTCCGGCGACGGCCCCGGCGTGGCCGGAAACATCGTCTCCGCGGCGGCTACGGGCATCATCCCTTCCAAGGAGATTCTCCGGCGCGCTGCCGGAAAATAACCACTCCTTCATTGGCCATGCAAAACACAGGAGGGCTTCGGCCCTCCTGTTCGTTTCTGTGGCGGCATGCAGCTCCCGGCCCCTTCTCCCGCCGAGGTCCGCCCCCCGGCCGTTTCCAGCGTCTTCCCATATTGTAAAAAAAGTCTGGATTTTCCCTGGAAAACCCCGTCATTTCGTTGACAGGCCAGGGTTTTCCGGTGCAAGAGTGGAGGAGACCGTCGGGTTCCCGGCGGGCTGGTGCCCGGGGGCAAGGGGCACCCACCACCCAGGGAGGATGAATGTCTCTCGATCTTGGCGGAATCATAGGCGATAGTCCGGCGCTTGCGGAGGTGTACCGGGTGCTGGAGAAGGTCGCGCCGACCGACTCCACCGTGCTCGTCTCGGGCGAGTCCGGCACGGGCAAGGAACTGCTCGTTCGGGCCCTGCACCGCAACTCCCGGCGCAGGGAGCACCCCTTCGTGCCCATCAACTGCGGAGCCATCCCGCACGAACTGCTCGAATCCGAGCTCTTCGGCCACGAGAAGGGCGCGTTCACCTCCGCCATCCGCTCCCGGCCCGGGCGCTTCGAGCTGGCGGACGGCGGCACCATCTTCCTGGACGAGATCGGCGAGATGGACCTCTCCCTCCAGGTGAAGATCCTGCGCGTGCTCCAGGAGCAGGAGATCGAGCGCGTGGGCGGCACGAGCATCAAGAAGGTCAACGTGCGAGTGGTGGCCGCCACCAACCGCGACCTGGAGCGCGAGGTGGCCGAGGGGCGCTTCCGCGAGGACCTCTTCTATCGCCTCAATGTCATCCCCCTGCACCTGCCCCCCCTGCGCGAGCGCGGCATGGACGTCATCCTCCTGGCCGAGCATTTCCTCAACCGCTTCTGCTCCGACAAGTCGCGCAAGCGCATGCGCCTGGCTCCAGCCGCGCGGGACATGCTCCTGGCCTACTCCTGGCAGGGCAACGTCCGCGAGCTGGAAAACTTCATGGAGCGCATGTCCATCCTCTGCGACGGCGACGACATCACCCCCGAGGACCTGCCCCCCAAGATATGGACGGAGGTGGGCAAGGAGCCGCCCAGGCGCGAGCTCCCCGCCGCCGTTCCCGCCGGTTTCGCCTGGCCCCGCCTGCGCGACATGGAAGACAAGAGCATGGCCCTCAAGGACTTCATGGAGGAGATCGAGGGCCGTCTTCTGGTGGAGGCGGTGGAGATGGCCGACGGCGTGAAGAACCGGGCGGCGGAGCTGCTCGGCATCAAGCGCACGACGCTCATAGAAAAGCTTAAGAAACGCAAGCTTCTGGACGATTAGGCGCATGAGGCGACCAGTTGCGCACCGTCTGCCTGCCCGAGGGGTTCGCATGGAGGGGTGCCGTCTGGTCCATTGCATGGATATTGCAAAACATTGTATCGGCGTGACCACGACCAAGCCTGCGCTCGCCCGTGCGGTGCTCCTGGCGCTGCTGGCGATTCTTCTCTCCCCGGTTTCGGGGGAGTGCTTCCAGGTTTCCCACTCCACGGCGGGAGATCTGGACGAGGTGGTGCTGCGCTTTGATTCGCCGGGTGCGCGCTACGGCGTGCGCCGGGTGGACCGCCAGGCCGTGGAGGTGGCGGTGGAGGGCGAACCCCTGGCCGCCGCCCCCGAGGTGAGCGGCGGCAGGCAGGTGGCCTCGGTGCGGGCGGCGCAGGGCGGCGCGCGCATAGAGACGACATCCCCCGCGTTCGGGTACATCGTCAGCCCCCTGGACGCCACCAGCGTGCGCATCCAGTTTTTCCCCGACCCCATCGGCGCGCGCTGGGAGCCGCGAGGCGCGGGCGCGCCGACCCTGCGCGAGCTGGCACCCGGCCCTGCCGCGCAGCAGGCCCCGGCCACGCCCGGCCCGGAATCTCCCGGCCCCGAATCCCCCGGCCCGCAGGCGGCTCCCCCGATTGCAGCCGATTCGACTGCCCAGGCCAATCAGGCTGTTCCCGTGGGCGGCGCGGGCAGGCCCTCGGGCCCCTCGCTCTTTGCCGTGCCATACTCCGTGCGCGTGCATGTGAACGGAGGGGCGGACCGTGAGATCACGGTGGAGCCCGGCGAGGTGGTGGCCTACGACCCGGACACGGGCACCGTGCGCATACGCGCCCGCAGCGGCGAGCCGCGCGAGGTGGCGGCGGCAACGCCCCCGGACCTGCAACGCGAGCGCCAGCGCGGCGCGGCCACCCAGGCCGAGGCCCCGCCCGCCCTCACACCGGATGCCACACCGGATTCCCCGGCCGCTTCCCCCGTGCCCACAACTCCGGGCAGCGACCTGCCAGCCGAAGGCCCGGCGCTGGAGGGCCCGCTGCTGAGCATCGTCCCCGGCCAGGGGGCCGCCCCGCAACAACCTCCGGCCGAAACGGCCCCCGCTTCGCCCCCGGACGGGCAGGCCCCCGACGGGCCCCTGCCCCAGGGGTTTTATGCGCGGGTCATGCGCTCCCTCACGGGCACCCCCGAACCCCAGGGCGCTCCCGCTCCGGCGGGGGAGATCGCCCCGCCCACATTCCCGCCCATGTCTCCGGAGGAAGCCGCCCAGGCCGGGCTCGCTGCGGATGCTCCGGCCCAGGAAGCTCCTGCGGAAGCCCTGGGCGAGCCCGTTCCCCAGGTGGACGACGCGGCCGTGCAGGGCGCGCTGGAAGACATCCAGGCCGGGCGCACCTCCCCGGAGAGGGCCGGGCAGGGCATGGCCCAGGATTCCCCCCAGGACCGCTTCGCGGGCCTCACCGAGGAGGAGGCCAAGCGCATGGAGGGCTTGGAGCTGCAACTGCTCAAGGCGCAGTCGCAGATCGCCTCCGGGCATCTGGAGGAGGCCAGGGAGGCTCTGGAAGAGGTGCTCAATGATCCGCTGCTGCCGGACGACATGCGCCAGGAGGCGGTGTACAGCCTGGGCTCCGTGCTCATGACGCTCTACAAGGACACCCCGCGCGAACACTTCAACGAGATCACCAGCCTCTACCAGGAGGCCATCAACGCGGACGTGCGCTCGCCCAACGTGCCCACCGCGATCATGAACCTCGGCCTCATCAACCTCTGGGCCGGGAACATGCCCGAGGCCAAGGCGTATTTCGACATCCTGACCAGCGAGTATCCCCAGGACGAGAACATCCCGTCCATCGGCTACCATTACGGCGAATATTTCTTCAAGCTCGGGGAATACGAGAAGGCCGCCGACCTCTTCCAGCAGTTCATCGAGACCCACCCCGAGCAGGAGCGCATGGCCCGGCAGGCGGCCATGTACCTCGCCGAATCGCTGATGCACCTGGGGCTCTACGATCAGGCCTTCCAGATCGTGGACTACATCGACAAACGCTGGCCCCAGGCCTACGAGGAGACCCCCTCCTTCCTCAAGCTCGCGGGCGACGTGGAGCACCGCCTGGGCATGGACGACCAGGCCAAGACCCACTACTGGACCTACTACAACATGAACCCCAAGGCCGACGAGGCGGACCTCGTGCTGGCCCGCCTGGGCGACATCTACCTCGGCCAGAACGAGCCCGAGGCCGCCAGGGAGCTCTACAACCGGACCATCAACGAGTATCCGGGCATGGAGGGCGCGCTCATCTCCAAGATGCGCCTGGCCGAGGAGGGCATCCACGACGAGCCCACCTTCATGGAGATGGTCACGGTGTTCGACAAGCCGTATTCCCTACGGCCCAAGCAGGTCTACACCGAGATCGTGGACGAGCACCCGGACAGCCCCCTGGCCCCCCTGGCCCTGCTCAAGCTCGGCATGTGGCACTTCTTCCAGCAGGAATACGCCGACGCCCTGGCCGCCGCCCAGCGCATGTTCACGGAATATCCCGACTCGCCCCTGCTGCCGCGCGCCAAGGAGCTGGGCGACCGCTCCTTTGCCCTGGCCGTCCCGCAGCTCCTGGAGCAGAAGAACTGGCAGCTCGTGGTGGACTACTGGGAGCGCTACGACTTCGCCAGCATGTCCGACAGCGATGACGCGGACTCCACGCGCATCGGCGTGGCCAAGAGCTATGCCGAGCTCGACCGCTTCGAGCCCGCGCTGGACCTGCTGAAGCCCTACCTCGGCAAGGAGCAAAAGGACACGTATTCCGAGCTGGCCCTGGCCGTGGCCCTGGATGTCTACCTCAAGCAGCACGCCTGGAACCGCATCGAGGAGACGGCTCGCCTGGTGGAGGACAACTGGAACGTCTCCGACCGCATCCGCAGGCTCCTGCTCCACGCCGAGGCCGTGGCCATGGAGAACCTCGGCCAGACGGACAAGGCCGTGCGCCTCTGGGCGCAGCTCGGCGCGGACGAGGACGTGGAGCCGTTCATCCGCGCGGACGCCATGTACCACCTGGCCAAGGAGGCCATGAACCACCAGGACCTGCGGCGCGTGTTCGTCTATGCGCAGGAGGCCCTCTCGCAGCTTTTGGTCACGGACGGTGACACCGAGAAGATCAAGGACTGCCTGCGCATGTCCATCTACGCCACGGAGCGTTCAGGCCGCTACCAGCAGGCCCTGAAGTGGGCCGAGGAGTACGACAAGTACGTGCCCGAGGACGACCCCGAGTGGGCCGCCTCGCGCTACCGCCTGGCGCGCATCTACCGCAAGGCCGGGGCCTCGGGCGAATGGCGCGGCATCCTTGAGGGCATCCGCGACAAGCAGCCCGACACCCTCTACGGCCGCCTGGCCGCCACCGCCCTGGAGACGGACACCCTGGAGGGCCGGGCCCAGGAGTTCGCCCCGGTGCAGAATTAGACCCGGCCAGCGGAATGTTCGCCCCGTTGGCACTCCCATACAGCCCATACGGCACGGTGCCCTGCTGGCCCGCGTTGACCAGCATCGTTCAGCAGTGTGGCGCATCGGCCCGCATCGGCCCGCATCAGACCACATCGGCCCGCATCGGTCGGTAGTGTGGCGTCGTCCGGGGCGCTGCTCCCGGCGCTTTTGCCGTTGTGTCGCGCCGTTGGGGGCAGGCGCAGGAGCATGTTCAAACTTGCCGTATACGGCTCCTGGCGTCTTTTCCGCGCCCCGGTTTTGGGCTATGCTCCCCTCCCAGCCCGAGGAGGCAGCATGAACAGACCCCGAACGCCCTGTGTCGCCGGGCGGTTCTATCCCGGCACGGCCCAGGCCGTGGCCGCCGAGGTGGCCTCGCACCTCTCCCGCGCGCGCCAGCGCCTCACCCGCCACACCATCCTGGCCATGGTGCCCCACGCGGGGTGGGTCTTCTCCGGCGGCGTCTGCGGGCGGACCCTGGGCCGGGCCAACCTGGCGAAAAACATCCTGCTGCTCGGCCCCAAGCACACCCCCCACGGGGCCATGTTCTCCGTCTGGAGCGGGGGGGAGTGGCTTTATCCCGGCGGGGCCATGGACGTGAACGAGCCCCTGCGCGAGGCCCTGCTCGCGGCGGACCCGCGCCTGCGGCCAGACCGCATGGCCCACACCCACGAGCACTCGTTGGAGGTGGTGGCCCCGTTCCTCACGGCGCTCGATCCGGACGTGTCCGTGGTGCCGCTGGCCATCTGGCACCGCGACCCCGAAGTGCTCTGCGCGCTCGGCTCGGCCATTGGCCGGGCCCTGGCCGAGTATCCCGAGCCCGTGTCCATGGTCGTCAGCTCGGACATGAACCACATGCTGCCCGACGACGTGACCCGCAGGCTGGACAAGATGGCCATCGAGGCGGCCCTCTCCCTGGAGCCCATGCGCCTCTTCCAGACCGTGCGCGAGCACGCCATCACCATGTGCGGGGTGGCGCCCATGACCGTGGCCCTGGCGGCCGCGAGGGAGCTGGGCGCCCTGCGCTCGGAGCTGGTGGCCTACGCCACCTCCGGCAAGGTCACCGGGGACAAGTCCCAGGTGGTGGGCTACGCGGGCATCCTCATCGACTGACGCCCCCCACGGAAACCCAGGCGGATTTCGCCCATGAAAAAAGGCGGCCCGGAGGCCGCCTTCGTTGTTGCTTCGAGGCTGGAGGCTAGCGCCGGGGCCCGCGGGAGCCCCTGTCGCCGCCGCGCCCGCCGCGGTCGTTGCGCTTGTCGCCCCGGGGGCCGCGGTCGCCGCCGCGCCCGCCAGAGGGGCGCTTGAAGTCGTCGATGTTCACTTCCTGGCCAGCCTGCTCCATGAGCCACGCCTTGCGCGAGAGGCGGATGCGCCCGCCCGGCTCAAGCTCAATGACCTTCACGTTCACTTCCTGGCCGAGCTGGAGCAGGTCTTCCACCTTCTCCACGTGGGCCACGTCCATCTGCGAGACGTGCAGCATGCCCTCCGCGCCGGGGAGGATCTCCACCAGCGCGCCGATGCCGTCGAGGATCTTGCGCACCACGCCCACGTAGTTCTTTCCGGGAACCGGGGTCTGGTCGTAGTAGAGCACCATCTCCTTGGCCTGCTCCATGGATTCCGCCGTGGGGGCGAACACGGAGATCTTGCCGGAGTCCTCGATGTCGATGTCCGCGCCGGTGGCGGCGGTGATGGCCTTGATGTTCTTGCCGCCGGGTCCGATGACGGAGCGGATCTTCTCGGGGTTGATGAACAGCACCTCCATCTGCGGGGCGAGCTTGGAGAGCTCGGCGCGCGGCTCGGGCAGCACCTCGGCCATGGCGTCGAGGATGTGCACGCGGGCGTCCTTGGCTTGGTGCAGGGCGCGCTTGAGCACGTCGGCGGGAATGCCCGTGATCTTGATGTCCATCTGGATGGAGGTGATGCCGTCGCGGGTGCCCGCCACCTTGAAGTCCATGTCGCCCAGGGCGTCCTCGTCGCCGAGGATGTCCGTGAGCACGAAGTACTCCTCGCCCTCCTTGCAAAGGCCCATGGCGATGCCCGCCACCGGGGCGGAGATGGGCACGCCCGCGTCCATCAGCGACATGGTCGCGCCGCAGACGGAGGCCATGGAGGAGGAGCCGTTGGACTCCATGATCTCCGAGACCACGCGCAGGGTGAAGGGGAAGTCGTCGGGGTTGGGCAGCACCGGGGCCAGGGCGCGCTCGGAGAGGGCCCCGTGGCCGACCTCGCGGCGCGACGTGCCGCGCAGGAAGCGCGCCTCGCCCACGCAGTACGGCGGGAAGTTGTAGTGCAGCATCCAGTTCTTCTCGATCTCGCCCGTGAGGGTTTCGATGCGCTGCACGTCGCGCGAGGAGCCCAGGGTGGCGGTGGCCAGGGCGCTGGTCTCGCCCCGGCGGAAGAGCGCCGAGCCGTGGGTCCTGGGCAGCAGGCCCACCTTGATGTCCAGAGGGCGGACGGTGGTGGTGTCGCGGCCGTCGATGCGCAGGCCCTCGTTGACGATGCGCGCACGCACGATCTTCTTCTCGATGTTCTTGAGCACGGCCTCCAGCAGCCCGGCCTTGGCCTCGTCCTCGGGCCACTTGGCGGCCACGGCCTCCTTGGCCTTGGCCACGGTGGCGGACTTGGCCTCCTTGCGGGCCATCTTGTCGGCGGTGGAGAGGGCGACCTTGTAGTCGTCGGTCACCAGCTCGCCCACGAAGGAGGCGAGCTCCTCGTCCTGGGCGGGCTCGGGAACCACGATCTTGGGCTTGCCGACCTTCTCGCGCAGCTCCTCCTGGATGTCGATGAGCGGCTGGATCTGCTCATGACCGAAGGCGATGGCCTCGGCCATGGCGTCCTCGGCGACGAACTTGGCCCCGCCCTCGACCATGACCACGGCGTCGCGGCTGCCCGCGAGGATCAGGTTCAGCGTGCTCTGGGCGTCCACGGTGGCGGCGCTCGGAAAGCAGACCATCTTGCCGTCGATCATGCCCACACGGGTTCCGGCGATGGGCCCGAGGAAGGGGATGTCGGAGATGTGCAGCGCGGCGGAGGCACCCGTCAGGGCCAGCACGTCGGGGCTGGCGGTCTTGTCGGCCGAGAGCACCGTGGCGATGATTTGCAGCTCCTCGAAGTCGTAGGCCTTGGAGAACATGGGCCGGATGGGTCGGTCCATGAGCCGGCAGATGAGGGTCTCGCGCTCGGAGGGGCGGCCCTCCCGGCGGAAGTACGAGCCCGGGATGCGCCCGGCCGCGTACATCATTTCCTGGTAGTTGCAGGTCAGCGGGAAGAAGCCGCGAGGCACGTCCAGCGGCTGGCGCACGGCGGTGACGAGCACCACGGTGCCGCCGGAGCGCACGGTCACCGCGCCGGAGGCCTGGTTGGCCAGAAGGCCCGTTTCGATGGTGATGTCCGTGCCGCCGATGTTGCACGACACGGATGTGGGTACGTATTTGCTCATAATGGATTCCTTGTCCCGAAGGACGGTTGACGTTCGCCTGGGACCGGGAATCCTAGCCGGCTTGGGGAAGGGCTCTTGCGTGCAAAAACACTTTCCGCAGCCAACTAAAACTGTTCACCGGGTCCGCAGGCGTGAAAGCCCGGGGAGGCCGGAGCCTCCCCGGTGTCGCCGAAGCTGTCCTACTTGCGCAGCCCGAGGCGCTGGATCAACTCGCGGTACCTGTTGATGTCCTTGTTCTTCAAGTAGTTCAGAAGCTTCCGACGCTGACCGACGAGCTTGAGCAGGCCGGTGCGGGAGTGGAAGTCCTTCTTGTGGGTCTTGAAGTGTTCGGTCAGGTAGTTGATCCGCTCGGTGAGAAGGGCCACCTGCACCTCGGGGGAGCCGGTGTCGCCTTCGCCACGCTTGTACTCTTCAATGATCTGTTGTTTGGCCTGTGCGTCCATGACCACAGCGCTATCCTCCTTTCAGGCCGCCCCTGATACGCTGTCTGCGTCGTTGCCGTGAGCGGTTCAAACCCTCACGTATTCGCAATACGCTTCGGCCTTGAACCGCTCACGTCGCCTTGCATCCAGCGCATCATGAACGGCCTGATGGCCGTGACAGACAAATCGGAGAGCCCGATCTGATGTTACGAACCGCCCGAGGGCGATTCCCACAGACCCCGGAGGATGGACCAGGCCGGCTTGCCGTCCCGCTCCGCCACCTCCACCAGCGCCAGGGCCTTGCCGTCCCGATCCTCGAACAGCGCCCGCCTGCCCACGCTCCCGGCGAGAACGCTTCCGCTCTCGCCTCCCGTGGGCAGCCAGGCACCATTGCGCACCAGTTCGGCCAGGGGCTCCGTGAGCCTGATCCTGGGCCAGTGGGGCAGGGCGTCCGCCATGGGGATGACCCTGGCGGAAAAACCCTGGGGGTCCGCGAGAACGTCGTCCAGGCCGACCGAATCCTCGATGCGGAAGGGGCTTGATTCCTCCCGCACGAGTTTGGTCAGCACCGCGCCGCATCCGAGCCGCATCCCCAAGCTGTGGACCAGGGAGCGTATGTAGGTGCCAGCCGAGCACCTCACCCGGAAGCTCGCCGTGGTTTCGGCGACGTCCAGCGGTTCACTCTCGAAAACCGTGATGTCCTTGACCTTCAAGGGCACATCCTCCCCGGCACGAGCCAGGGAGTAGAGCGGTTTTCCCTTATGCTTCGCCGCCGAATAGGCGGGAACGTCCTGTTCTGTCAAGTCCTTCCACGAGAAAATCGCATCCCGGAGCTCGTCGGGGGTGCATTCCACGGGCCTGCGCTCCAGCACCTCGCCCTCGGCGTCGTAGGTGTCCGTGCGTTCCCCGAGCTTCAGCTCGCCGTAGTAGGTCTTGGTGCGGCCCGTGAGGTAGGTGGCCAGCTTGGTGCCCTGGCCCAGCAGCACCAGCAGCACGCCCTCGGCCATGGGGTCCAGCGTTCCCGCGTGGCCTATCTTGTACTGCTTGAGCTGGTGTTTGATGTCCGCCAGGCAGTCGGCCGAGGTCGGCCCCTTGGGCTTGCGGAGCACGAGCAGCCCGTCGAGCTGCTCCTTGGAGCGCTTGCGCTTCCTGCCCATGCCTAGCCCAGCCCCAGCTCGCGCCCCAGAGCCGCCACGAGGGTCGAGCGGGCCTCGGCCAAGGTGCCGTCCAGAGAGCCGCCCGCCGCGTTCTTGTGGCCTCCGCCGCCGAAGAGCGCGGCCACGGCCTGCACGTTGTCCGCGCCGGAAGAACGCAGGCTGAACTTCCAGAACCCGTCGCCCTCCTCGCGCAGAAAGGCCGCCGCGCGTACGTTCTTGAGCTTGCGCACGAATTCCACCAGGTCTTCGCAGTCGGGCTTCCTGGTGCCCGTGCGCTCCATCATCTCGCGCGTCACGGTGATCACGGCCACGCGCTCGCCGTAGTGCGTGGTCATGCCCGCCATGGTGTCCGACCACAGGCGCAGCCGATTGGTGGTCCACTGGTTCTGGATGCGGTCGTTGATGGCCGAGGCGTCGAGCCCCCGGCGGAACAGCTCGGCCACCAGCTCCAGGCTTTCGGGCGTGGTGTTGCCGTAGGTGAAGAATCCGGTGTCCGTGGCGATGGAGAGGTACACGGCCTCGGCCAGCGGGCCGGAGAGCTGGATCTTCAGCGCCATGGCCGCCTCGGCGATCATGGAACCCACCGAGGGCTGGCGCACGTCGATCCAGTTCACCGCGCCGAAGGCGGGGTTGCCCAGGTGGTGGTCGATGTTCACGGTGTGCTCGGGGTCCATGCGGCTCGCCAGGGCTGCGCCCACGCGGGGCAGGGTGCCGCAGTCGAGGATGAAGGTCCACTGGGGCATGGTTTCGGGCAGCTCGGAGACGAAGGGCCCAGGAAGATTGACCCAATGAAACCGCTCGGGAAGGCCCGTGGCGTTATAGAGGGTGAAGGGCTTGCCGAGCTTCTTGAGCACGTGGCCCAGCGCCACCACCGACCCGATGGCGTCGCCGTCCGGGTTGGCGTGGGAGGCCACGAGGAAGGACTCGCCCTCCTC
>JBFWJM010000086.1:0-11171 GCA_050253205.1 Desulfovibrionaceae bacterium | reverse complement strand
CCGCAGACGATCCTCTCCTGCCCTCCTGGCGAAACGGGCGAAGAGCACCGCGCGTGAGTCGGTGATCATCTTTTCCGGCGGTCTGCGGTTGGGGAAGGCCGTGCGACGAATGAACCGCATCCAGCCGGACAGAAAGGAATGGGTGCGCAGGTCCTCCCTGCGATCCACCATGCGCTTGAGGCGGAAGGCCTCGCCCCAGCGCCCGGCGCGCATGGTGTTTTCCAGGGCCAGCTGGAAATAGCCCGGATAGCCTCCGAGGACCTCATCGCCACCTGTGCCGTCGAGCGCCACGCGCACCCCGTCCCGCGCCATCCGTCGACAGACGAGGAAGCCCGGCAGGGTCACCAGCCCGATGTTGATGGGTACCTCGAACTGGCGGGTCAGGTGCGCCAGTACCTCATCCATCTCCTCGTGGTCCAGCTCGGAATCCACCTCGATGAGGTTCACCCCGAGTTGCTCGGCAACCTTGCGCGAATACACCAGATCATCGGGATCATTCACGCCGATGGTATAAAAGGAGACGTTCGAAGATTCCGGCGAACCAGCCGCCAGGGCAGCCACAGCCGTGGAATCCACCCCGCCGGAAACCATCACCCCAACGGGAACGTCCGAGCGCAGGCGAAGGCTCACAGCGGATTCCAGGTCCGCCGCCATGGCTCCGGCGAGGCTTTCCGGAGCGATGTCCGGCCGCAGGTAGCGGTCGATGCGGTTGTTGTCCACAAGTTCAAGGCCGTGCGAATCAAGATCGTACACCAGGGAACAGCCAGCCGGAAGCTGGGAGACACCCTCGTACATGGAGGCCATGTCCTCGAACACGGGCCAGCGCTTGCCGAGCAGGAACCCGTACACGTAATCCGGGTTCACCATACGGTCGGTTCCCAGCATGCGGAACAGCGCCTTGTACTCCGAGGCGGCCAGGAAGCGTTCGCCGTCGTGGTGGAAAAAAAGCGGTTTCTTGCCGTATCTGTCGCGGGAGAGGACGATTTGCCGCCTAGTTGCGTCGAACATGGCAAAAGCCCACATGCCGTTCAGTCGGGTCACGGCGTCAAGGCCTTCCGCTTCAAGCAACCGGAGCAGCACCTCCGTGTCGCCGCTGGTGCGAAAACTCCTGCCCCGAAGCTCGCGCCGGAGTTCCACGTAATTATAAATCTCGCCGTTGAAAGCGAGGGCCTTGGAGCCGTCTTCCGAAAGGAATGGCTGGTTGTTCTGCTCGGAAAGGTCGATGATGGAGAGGCGGGCATGGCCGAGGCCAACGCGAAAGCCCCTTGTTTCCGGCCCGCCCCGGGTTCCAGTGACATATCGCAGGCTGCGGCTCTGATCCCAGAGGTAGACGTTCCTGCTATCCGGCCCCCTGTGGCGCAGGAGTTCCACGGCCTCGCCCAGCGCCGCAGCGTCCACTTCGCCCCCAGGGCTCGCCCAAACACAGATTCCGCACATAGTAGCGTTCGTTCTCCCGGCTAAAAACTTGCACGGACGGCCTCATCCGGCTCCGTCCGGGGACCTAGCTCTTGCGGTAGGCCATGCCATGGGCCATGAGTACCTCGAATAAGGACTCTGCAATGAGTTCATTGCCGGGACGGGCATGATGGATGTCATCCGGCAGTTTGAACACATCGAAATAGTCGCCTGTAAGGCCTTCCCGATGCATATACTCATCGAACCGACGGTGTTCCGCAGATCCGTCATCAAACACGACATTCTCGTGCAATGCCGCCACTTCCCTGATGACCGAGTCGTCATATGCCGCTACGGCTTTTCTTTCATCGTAACAGCGATACTCGAACATGTGATAAACCAACAACTTGCACCGATGCTTGGCCGCAACCTCCGCCATTCGTCCGATGCAATCCCGGAGGACCCTGGCCCTCAACTCCTCATTGCGGTTTTCGTGGTCATTGATCAGCTTGTACCTGTAGAGACGCAACAAACCAAGCAGCTTACGGAGAAAGCGTATACGTCTGACAATCAGAGAAAGATGCATATGGCGCAACACATAGGCAATGTTAAACCGATGCGGACCGATCAGCCCGTTTCGCAAGGAGTGCAATGTCCGAAGGGTGCTCGTTCCCGGAGCATACACAGGATCAACAACAAATATCTTGCCAGTTCTTTTGGCACGTACGTACACTGGTCGCTTGCCCAGCCCGTTCATGAAGGCATTGTCCTTGAATGCCCTGTCCACCATCCAGTGCCCATAGACGAACACGGCTGCTTTAGGTGAATGGAACCCCACGTTGCGCTCAAAATGCCGAACCGCCTGGAGGATGCTGAACGTGCCGACGCCGAGATTGGCCATGTTCAGACCGTACTCCTTTTCCAGAATCCCGGCGAAACAATCTTCGTAGTCGTTACCCGAGCCCATAACAAAGGAATCACCAAGCAACACCAGGGGTTTGGGAGTGGCTTTTTCGCGACAACTAAAACAACGCTCTCCACGATCATTGGTGAACAAGGTCATGGAGGAATATTCCAGGCGCTGATGGAAACTCATGTTCGGGGCGATCCTGGATCCAGTGTAGTCGTCCGCCTCGAAGAGGTACTCTTCTCCCACCGCCATGGTGCTGTGCTTATACTTCTCATGAAAACGACGGGCGTTGTTGTGAGCCCATAGAAAAATCGCGATACAGGCCATCGAGCAGACAAAAGCAAATATAGGCCACATAGCGTTTTCCCTCAGCCCTCGTCCTGGAACTGCATCTCATAGAGCTTCTTGTACAGCGGGCAGGTTTCCAGCAGCTCGGCGTGCCTGCCTCGCGCCACCACGCGGCCCTTCTCCATGACCAGGATCACGTCCGCGCCGAGGATGGTGGAGAGGCGGTGGGCGATGACGATGGAGGTTCTGTCGGCCATGAGGTTGTCCAGCGCTTTTTGCACGATGCGCTCGCTCTCCGTGTCCAGCGCGCTGGTGGCCTCGTCGAGGATGAGCAGGGGCGGGTTCTTGAGCAGGGCCCGGGCGATGGTGATGCGCTGCTTCTGCCCGCCGGAGAGCTTGGTGCCGCGCTCGCCCACCACCGTATCGTAGCCCTGGGGCAGGTCGAGGATGAAGTCGTGGGCGTAGGCCGCCTTGGCCGCTCGCTCGATCTCCTCCTGGGTGTGGTCGCCCTCCACGTAGCCGATGTTCTCGTACACGGAGAGGTTGAACAGGAAGGTATCCTGGGAGACCATGCCCATGGAGAGCCGCAGGCTTCTGAGGTCGTAGTCCCTGAGCTCGGTGCCGTTGATGCGGATGGACCCGACCTGGGCGTCGCAGAACCGGGGCAGCAGGTTCACCAGGGTGGTCTTGCCGCCGCCCGAGGGGCCAACGATGGCCACGCGCTCCCCGGTGCGCACCGTGAGGTCGAGCCCGTCTATGGCGGGCACGGACGAGCCGGGGTAGGTGAAGGTGAGCCCCTTGATCTCCAGCTCGCGGAACTCCTTGCCCATGATCGCCTCACCGCCCCGCTCGGGGATGATTTCGGGCGAGTCGAGCAGGTCGAACACGCGCTCCGCGCTGGCCAGACCGCTTTGCAGCTCGATCCAGGACGCCTGGATCTTTTTCATGGGGTCGTAGAGCATGATCAGCGAGCCGAAGAAGCTCATGAGCTCCGGCGCGGAAAGCCCGCCGGAGAGAATGCGCTGGCCGCCGTACCAGAGCACCAGCCCGCCGCCGATGGCCCCCACCAGCTCCATGACCCGCGAGGAGAGTTCGTTGTAGAGCACGCCGCGCAGGGAAATCTGCACCTGGGAGCGGTTCTCCTTGCGGAAATTCTCGCGCTCGCGCGCCTCGTTGCCAAAGGCCTTGACCACGCGGATGCCCGAGAGGCTCTCGTGCATCTGCGAGAAGAGGATGGCTGCCTGGCCCCGGGCATCGCGCCCGATCCTGCGCAGCTTTTTGCCGAAGTAATTGAAGGGCCAGATGGCCAGCGGCAGGACCACCAAGGCCCAAACGGCCAGGTTGTGGTCCAGGTAGATGACCCAGCCGATGAGCCCCAGGATGGTCAGGGTCTCGCGGAAGATCATGACCATGTTCTGGCCGATCTTGCCGATGCCCCCGGGGTCGCCCGTTATGCGCGCCATGAGCACGCCCAGGCGGCTCTTCTCGTAGAACGGCATGGGCAGGTAGACGATCTTGGAGTACGACTCGTTGCTGATGGCCTCGCCCACCTCCAGCATGGTGGTGTTCATGTAGTAGGTCTGGAGGAAGCGGGCCACGCCCTTGACCAGAAAGAGCCCCACGAACTCGACCACCACGAGGATGAGCGCGCCCCGCGCAGCGGCCACTGCCGCCGGGTCCGCCGTATTCACCTGCACCAGGATGACCTCGGTGACCTCCTTGACCAGGTACGCCGTGCCGCCCACCGTGGCCGAGACGATGATGGCGCAGATGGAGGCGGTGACGACCTTCCACAGATGCGGGTAGAAATAGCCCCACGAACGGCGCACGAGGTGGCGGTTGGAGAACGAATGAACGTTGATGTCCTTGAATTTGCTCAAGCGGTGTCCTTGTCGGGGGAAGCGGGGGGTTGATGCGACGCGCGGAGACTATCTCCATCGCCGGGTGATTGCAAGGCGGGGGCCTGGCCCAGCCGCCTGGAAGCCGCGAAGCCGCCCGGCCCGGCGCTGACCACGAACTCCGGCGCTGGCAGCAGCTCCTCGGGGCTCATGCGCGCGGCGCTGGCCACGTGCCTGAGGCTCGCATGCGGCGCGGGCTCGGGGCGCGCGCCCTCCGGCAGGCAGGAGAACGCGTCCGAAAGGATCATGCCGCCGGGGCCGATGCGCAGCTCCCGGGTGAAGGTGACGGGCAGGGAGGCGGCCCGGAAGATGAGCTTGTTTTTCAGAAATGGTATCAACTTGTTGCCAAAAAGCCAGCTCAACACCCGCAGGGCCATGTGGCGCAGGGGTGTGGACGCGGCGAACCCCTGGGCGTGCAGGCGCCCCGTGGTGCTGACGGTCGTTTCGCTTTCCTTCAGCAGCGCCATCTCCCAGCCCAGAGCCGGGTTGTCCGGCTGCCAGTGGGTCACGCCTATCTTCTTCCCCAGGGGCACGCGCCAGCCGAAGTCCGCGTCGATGACGCCGGAGGCCCCCAAAAGCGCCACCACCCCGCCCTTCCTGCCCGCGAAGTAGAGGCTCTCCCCGCCCCGGTGCAGCACATACTGCCCGGCCTCGGGGAAAAAGAACTCATCGCCCGCCTCGCAGGGCAGCGGCGCTGGCTCGCAGAGGTCGTCCAGATGCGCCAGCGAGCGGAAGAACGACTGGCCCACGTAATGGCAGAGGTAGCGGTCGTCCGTCGCGTGGAGGAAGTGGTCCGCCTCGGCGATGCGCTCGAAGATGGCCCGCGCGCAGGCCGAGGCCAGCGGGTTCGCGGCCCCCAGGCGCGCCAGGCCGTAGGGCACGAGGTAGTCGGTGTTGCGCGAGTTGATCATCACGGGCGTGCGCCCGCCCGGGCCGAGCATGGCCGCCACGTAGCCCACGGCCCGCTCCATGGCCCGCATGGCCCGGGCGTCGCCGGAGAGCTCGTAGTAGTCCCAGAGGCAGTCCACGGTCACGCAGAGGTAGCCGAGGTCGGGCCCGCCATATTCCGGAAACCAGCCCTCTTCCGACTGCGAGTCAAAAAACGCCTCCAGCCGCGCCTCCAGCAGCGCGGCGTCCACCTGCACTCCCGGTACCCGCAAGCACAGGGCAAGCGCCGCGAGCCCGGCCGCCTCCTGGTTCAGCGCGCGCGTCTCGGGGTTGGCCAGCAGCCAGCCGCAGCCCTTTTGCACCCGGGCGGCCTGCTGGGAGGAAAGCTCCGGCCAGCCGCGCCCGCGCAGGAGCAGCCCGGCCGCGTAGAGCCCGAAGGCCGCGGGCGGATAGCCCGACTCAAAGGGATAGTACTCCTCAAAGCCGCCGCCCGGGAGCTGGCGCGCGAGCAGGAAGCTCACCCCGGCCCGGGCCCACTCCAGCGCGCGCGGATTGCCGAAGAGCGGGTTGCCCGGCAGCTTGAGCCCGGCCAGCGCATGGACCGAGAGCGCGCCCTGCTGGAGGATGGCCGAGGAGAAGTCGCGCATCTTGTAGTGCCAGAAATCGCGGTCGAAGGAACCGAAATTCGGCGAATCGGGGTCGCGCTCCAGCTGCGTCAGCAGCCGGGGAACGAGCGGCGCGAGCGCTGCCCAGGCCCTGGCCTTGAGGTCGTCTTCGGGGCCGTGGCTGAGGTCGGTATTACTCGCGCTCACCGGAGCCTCCGCGCATGTTGATGAAGAAGAACGGCACCCCCGCCAGACCCGTGAGCAGGATGCGAAGCAGCGAAAGCAGGCCCACGGAAAGGACCACCTCGGCCGTCATGCCCGTGCCGAAGTACCAGAGCAACGCGCCGTCGCGCACGCCCGCGCCGCCCACGGTCACGGGCAGCACCCCGGCGAAGAGCGCCAGGGTGGAGCCCGCGCCCAGCTCATCCAGCGGCACCAGCACGCCGAACACCCGGAACATGCACCAGAATTGCAGCAATTGCACGCTCCAGAGCACCAGGGACTGCACCGCCACCCGGGCCACCGCACCCCTGCGGCCCATGAACTCGCCCCAGCGGGCCCGCAGCTCCGCCTCCTCCACCTTGAGCACGCGCCGTGCCGCCAGCCGGAGCGGCAGGTCCATGTGCGCCAGGAGCCAGAAGCCCACCACCCAGCACACGAGCAGGAACGCGAATACCGGCCCGAGCACCGAGCGCGGCTGGTACTCGGGAGCCAGCAGCACCACGGCCAGGCACGCGGTCATGAGCGCCACGGTGGCGAGCACGTCGTAGACCTTTTCCACGATCACCAGAAAGAACGGCAGGAAGCGGCGGTCCGCCGTGCGCAGCCAGAACCCCTTGACGAACTCGCCCAGCTTGCTCGGCACCAGCAGGTTGGCGGCGTACGCCCCCATGACCTGGGAAAAGCCCCTGCCGCGCGAAATGTCCACCCCGCCGAACTCCCGCGCCATGTACCGCCAGCGAACGCCCGCGATGACCCACTGCGGCACCATGAGCCCCAGGTAGGCGGCCATCCACCAGGGGTCCGCCCCGGCCAGCCCCCGGGCCATGGCCCCCAGGTCCGCCCGGGAATACAGCGCCCAGAGCACGCCCCCGGTGAGCGCCAGGGAGAGCAGCAGCTTGAGCCAGCCAGGCACGCGGCTAAACATCCGGCCCTCCCTCGGGAGAGGCGGGGATCAGTTGATCCTTATCCATCGGAACCAGCTTGAGGCCCACGCCGATCTTCTTCTCGCGCCGCTTGCGGGAGGCGGCCGAGAGCAGCCGGAACGGAGCCCAGCCCTTGGGCAGCACGTCGCGGAAAAACGCGTTCAGCAGCCGCAGTGGCAGCGGATTGCCGTATTTCTTGTACACGAGATTGTGCAGGTGCATGTCCACCAGGGTCCGCTCGGGAAGCTCGAAGAGCTCCAGCCTGTCCGCCACCTGGGCCAGCTTTTCCAGCCCGAGCGGCGTGCGCGCCAGCACGGCCGTGAGGTTGCGCTGGCCCTTCAGCCAGGCGTCGCCGCAGGAGAGGTCCGCGCCCTCGCCCATGTACAGGCCGCAGCGCGAGCAGCCGCGCCGCACGAACTGGAGGTTCACCAGTTCGTACGACTCCTTGCCGAAGCGGACCTCGCGGCCGTCCTTGGCGCCCACGGCGAAGCCCCCGGGGTACGCGCCGTGGCGGTAGCGCACCCAGGCGGCGTCTTCCGGGCGGACCCCGGCCTTGCCCAGCAGGTGGTACGTGGCGTCGATGGTCATGTTGTACCCGCAGAAGAAGCTGGCCACGAAGCGGACGTCCGGCCTCTTCTCGCCGGGGCCGGAGGCCTGCCAGCGCCGCACCAGCGGCACAAGGCACGGCTGGCAGACCACGGCCACGGGCCGCCCGGCCAGCTTCCCGGCGGCGTGCTTGAGCTCCGAGGGGGAAACGTACGCGTACACCGAGCCGCACCGCTCGCGCAGTTCGCGGGGGGTGAAGCTCGGCAGGTAGCGCGGGGTGAGCGGGTCGCCGCCAGCAAAGCCCACGGAGAGCACGGCCTCCACCTCGCCCCGCTCCAGCAGGGCCGAGAGGGTCTCCGTGAGCACGCCGCCGGAGGCCGCCGCGCGCTGGGTGGCGGGGTTCTTGGAGCGGGCCAGCAGCAGGCGCTCGTACGGCCCGAGGAGGTAGGCCCCGTCGTAGCGGCCCGCTCGCGCGTCGGTCCGTTTCGGGGCTTCGGCGCGGGGTCGTTTCACTCGCGCTTCCCGTCGTCCGCGTCCAGCTCCAGGCGCATGACCCGGTAGCGGATGTCTTCCAGGAGCTTGCGGTTCACGCTGGTGAGGTCGCCGATGACGGCGAGGGCCGCGCAGATGAACCCGCAGAGGATGAGGATGGTGGCCAGGATCAGGCTCGGCACGCGGGCGCGGTCCGAGTCCGCGAAGGCGAAGAGCCAGAGCCAGCGCAGGCAGAGCAGCCCGCCCAGCCCCATGAGCACCGAGCCGATGCCGAGGAAGAAGCGCACGGGCCGGTAGGTGGCGAAGATGCGGAAGGTGGTCATGAGCGACTTGCGCAGGTACGACCACATGCCCGTCATGAGCCTTGATTCGCGCAGCTTGCCGTTCACCCGGACCGGAACGGAGACCACCTTGAGCCGCGACTGCCCGGCCTGGATGATGGTCTCCAGCGTGTAGGTGTATTCGGAAAAGACGTTCAGGCGCATGGCCGCGCGCCGGGTGATGGCCCGGAAGCCGCTGGGCGCGTCGGCCACCTCGGTGCGCGAGACCTTGCGGATGACCCAGCTGCCGAGCTTCTGGAGCCGCTTCTTCAGCGGGGAGAAGTGCTCCACCGTGTCGATGGGCCTTGCGCCGATGACCATGTCCGCCTCGCCCGCCACGATGGGAGCCACCAGGTCGGGGATGGAGTCCGCCCTGTACTGGTTGTCCGCGTCGGTGTTGACGATGATGTCCGCGCCGTTCTCCAGGCAGAAGCCCAGGCCCGTCATCCAGGCCCGAGCCAGACCCATGTTGTGCGTGTGGCTGACCACGTGGTCCACGCCGAGGGCTCGGGCCACCTCCACGGTGCGGTCGGTGCTGCCGTCGTCGATGACCAGCCAGAGGACCTCGTCCACCCCGGGAACCTCGCGCGGCAGGTCCGCCAGGGTCACGGGCAGGCTTTCTTCCTCGTTGAAGCAGGGAATCTGGATGAACAGTCTGGTCATGCGCCCTTCCGGTGGCATTTTCAGGATTATCGCGGTGCCGGGGCGACTTTAGACCATGCGCCCGGCTCGGGCAAGGGTCCGGGCGTTCCTACTCGCCGCCGGAATCTCCACTGCCGTCGCCAATGCCTTCGCCCTGCTCCGCCCGGCCTCGGCCCGCCTGGCCATTGCCCGCTTGAAGCAGAGGCAGGCCATAGAGCGCCACGGCCGCCGCGCCCACGGAGCCCAGCAGCCAGCCGCAAAACACGTCCGTGGGGTGGTGCCAGCCGAGGTAGATGCGCGAGAAGCCCACCAGCGCGCCCAGCGTGCCCAGCCCCAGCAATGCGAACAAGCGCGGCCGGAGCAGGCCGAGAGCGAGCAGCGAGGTGGTGGCCTCCGTGGTGTGGCCGGAGGGCATGGAGTGGTACGAGGGCCGGTTGGTGAAGCCCTGGAGGAAGGGGTCCTCCCCGGGCCGTGGGCTGCCGATGGTCATCTTGAGCAGCCGCACAGTGACCAGGGCCACGGCCACCTGCACCGCCACATAGACCAGCACGAAGCGCAGGGCGGGCTTGTCCTTTCGCAGCAGCGCACGCACGAGCACCCCCGCCCAGAAGGCATAGAGCAGCAGGTTCGACCAATCGCTGACGAGCTGCAAGAGGAACCTGAGGTTGGGATTGGCCTCGCGGTGCCTGATGAAGAAGGCGAAGACCTCGGGCTCGGAATTGCCGAAGGCCACCAGCAGCCAGCCCAGCACGAGGAGCAGCGGGGCCGAAAACACGAGCCAGGGAACGAGCGCCCCGAGGGCCTTCTTCATGGTCATGGGGTCTTCATAGAGGGAATGGCCGGACCTGACAACCCGCCGAAGGCGAGGTGCCCGGCGAGGTCTCGGCGAAGTACCCGGCTTCCTTTTCCCTCGACCGCGCGGGTCGGTTCGGCTATGTTCGCGCCCACGAGGTCCATGATGCTCCCCGCACCGCTTCGCCGTCTCAAACCCGCCACCCTGCACGCCATGATCATCGGCCTGGTGCTCGTGCCGCTGTTCTGCGTGTATTACGGCACCAAGATCCACGACAAGGGCATCGGCGGCGACGCCATCCAGTTCATCAACACGGCCTACAACGTGGCCCGCCACGGGGTCTTTTCCGAAGCACCCGGCAACGAGGGCCCGCCCGCGCCCGATGCCATGCGCCCGCCCGTGTACCCGCTCTTCCTGGCCGGGTTCCTGCGCGCCGTGCCCGCCCTGGCCGGGGACGACATGGCCTGGTTCTTCTCCCTGGAGAACGCGCCCCACGCCCCGCCGCACTTCAAGATCATCAAGTATGGGCAGGCCCTGCTGCTGCTGCTCGCCTCGTTCATGGCCCTGTACCTCGCGCGCGAGCTCACGGGCTCCGTCTGGTGGGCAGAGGCGGCCTTTGTGATCACTGCCGTGCACCCCTTCCTCTACCGCTACGTGAACCGCTATTATTCCGAGCTGTTCACGGCCTTTCTCATCGCGCTGTTCACGCTGCTCCTCTACCTTGCCGCCAAGCACAAACGGCGAACACTCTGCGCTGCGGCCGGGCTCTGCCTCGGGGTGCTGACCCTGACCAAGGCCCAGTGGTATTACATCTCCCTGCCCTGCACGGCCTATCTCGTGCTGCTCGGCTTCCTGCGCCGTGATTCGCGCCGGGCGCTGTTCACCGGGGCGCTGCTCTTCGCGGTCTGCTTCTCGGCGGTGGTGCTGCCGTGGAAGCAGCGCAACGCCGAACTCTTCGGCCGTTCGTTCATCACCGAGCGCGGCGGCACCGTGCTCGACATGCGCTCGCGCTACACGGGCATGACCAATGACGAGATCGCGGCCTCGTTCTTCTATTGGAGCCGCACGGATTCCATCCGCATGCTGCTCGACGGGTTCATGGAGCCGGAGCGCTACCGGAACCTCGTGCGCGAGGTGGGCTATTACGCCCAGGCCCTGCACCGCTACGACGAACTGGAAAAGACGCACACCCGGGCCGAGGCGGACAAGCTGCAATTCCAGGAGGCGGCCCGGCGCATCCTCGGCAACC
>JBFWJM010000085.1:0-11176 GCA_050253205.1 Desulfovibrionaceae bacterium | reverse complement strand
GGACGCGCTCTACGGCCCCGGATTCACTCGCGGACGCCGCTTCCTGGCGCTGCGCTGGGTGCTTTCCCGGCTGCGGCCGGGCTGGCGCGGCAGGCGGCTCAGGCCCCGGGAGGAGGCAGCGGGCCCGGCGTCCAAGCACCTGCTGCTCTTCACCCGGCGGGCAGGGCAACACCCCCACGGGAGGCGGCCATGAGGCCCGGCGAGAACTGGCTGATGTGGAACATGACGCGGGTCTGCAACTTCCGTTGCGGGTACTGCTACTTCCCGCACGACCCCGGCCCGGTGAAGGACCCGCTGCCCGTGCGCGCGGTGACGGACTTCCTCGACTCCACGGGCCGGGCCTGGGTGGTCAGCATGACCGGTGGCGAGCCCCTGCTCTACCCCGGGTTCCTGGACATCTGCGCGGCCCTGGCCGAGAACCACCGCATCGGGCTGGACACCAACCTCTCCGTGGACAAGGTGGTCCGGGCCTTTGCCGAGCGCATGGACCCGGCCCGGGTGTACGACGTCTACGCCTCCCTGCACATCGAGGAGCGCGAGCGCCTGGGCCTCAAGGAGCGGTTCGCGGCCTCGGCCCGGCTGCTCCTGGAGCGCGGGTTCAACCTCAAGGTCAACTACGTGGTCCACCCCACGCTCGTCCCCCGCTTCGAGGCGGACAGGGCCTGGTTCGCCGAGCGCGGCGTGCCCATCACGCCGAGGCCCTTCAAGGGGCGGCACGAGGGCAGGCGCTTCCCCCAGGCATACGGCCCGGAGGTGCGCGAGCTCTTCCACGAGCACGAGGACGCGGGCCGCAAGATGGTCTTCAATTTCAAGGGCGTGCCCTGCGACGGCGGGCGCAACTTCCTGCGCCTGGAGCCGGACGGGACCGTGCTGCGCTGCGCCGGGGACAAGACCGTGCTCGGCAATGTGCGCACCGGGGTTCGCGCCCATGAGGCCCCCCTGCCCTGCGCAGTGCGCGCCTGCCCCTGCCAGGGGGTCAACTGGGTGCACATGGACGAGAGCCAGCGGGCCTTCGTGGAAGGCTTGCAGTTCCAGGCCATAGGCGACGCGCCCCGGGCCGGGAGCGCCTTCCGGGCCGTATTGGAGCTCGACCCGCGCGCCTCCAACGCCCTGAACAACCTGGCCGTGCTGGCGGCCCGCGACGGCGACCGCGAAGAGGCCGCCCGGCTGCTGGCCATGGCCCGGGCCATCCACCCAGGCCACGCCCTCTACCGCGCCAACGCCGAGGCCCTGGACGAAGCGGAAGGCGCGGATGGCACGGATGGCGTGAACGGCGCGGCCGATCTCGACATCTGCGTGGACGTGATCCCCGGCGGCGAGGGCCAGCTGTGATGTGTCAGGAGCTTGAAAAAGTGCAATCTGCTTCGTCAGCGAAAAAATCCAGACCGTTTATGCATGTGCAATACACTGCGCAGCTTGGATTTTTCACTTTCTTGCAGCCCGCACTTTTGGAACGGCCTCGGAAGATGAGTTTTTCAACAGTCAGCTGGCGCCGGACTACGACAGGCAATCCCCCGCAAAGCAGACGTCCTCGATGAGCACGTCCGCGCTGCGGGAGCGTCAGGCCCGTTCCTCCCGGCAGTGCCAGATGCGCAGCACGAACACCCACTCCCCTCGCACGAGGTAGCGGACCACGTACCGCCCGAAGACGAACTCGCGCACGTCCGCCAGGTTTTCCACCGGGCGTCCCATGCGCGGCTGCTCCGCAAAACGGGTGATGGCGCTTTTGAGATTCAGGGCCGTGGTTCGGGCCGTCTCGCAATCATACCGCGCAAGAAAGTCATGGAGTCGCTTGAGGTCATCGACGGACTGGGGCGAAAACCTTATTCGCATTCCGGTGCGGCCGCCTCGCCGTCCGTCCCCCAGGTATCGAGCCAGGCGAAGACCTCCGCCCCTTCCACGAACCGCCCCGCCTCGATGGTCTCCATGGCGAGAAGGGTCTCCTCCCGGCGGCGCAGTTCCTCCTCATGCTCGTCGACGTACTCGGCCATGAACCCGCGCAGCACGCTGCTGGCCGTGGCCCCCCGGCTCCTGGCCGCGTGCTCGAAGCGCTCCTTGAGCTCGCTCTCCACCCTGGCGCGAATGGTTTCCTGCATGGCTTTGCTCCTTGTGTAGCCACAATACGCCACGGGCGCGGGGAGTGTAAAGCCCAGCCGGACTACGACAGGCAATCCCCCGCAAAGCAGACGTCCTCGATGAGCACGTCCGCTCGGACCTGCTTGGTGAAGGGGTTGCACTTGAGCTGGCAGAAGCGGTTGCGCCGGGCCAGGGCGCGGACCTCGGGCAGGAACGCTCCCTCCACGATCTCCCGGAAGCCGTTCGTCTTCATGTTGATGGCCTCGTAGTGCCTGGCGAGCAGCGGCTCCATGAACGCGAACTCCTCGCGGTAGCGGGCGAACCACTGCACGTGGGCGTAGCAGCAGGGCAAGACCGTGCCGTCCGCCCCGATGTACACCGAGCGGTTGTGGAACGGGCGGCAGCGGGCGTCCTCGTCGCGCACCTCCCCCCAGTGCGACTCGTAGAGCGGGTCGCGCTGGGTGTATTCCACGCCCAGCGGGGGCTTGAGCTCGTCGTTGTAGAACCTGGAGGGGATGGCGAAGAACCGCGCGCAGCCCATGGCCTCGGCCATGTCGCGCGCCCGGGGCACCTGGTGCTCGTTGTGCGCGAAGACGATGCACTTCCAGTAGGCCGTGCCCCCGCCGCCGATGAAGGCTTTCATGTTGGCGATGATCTTGTGGAAGTCCGTGCGCTTGCGGTGCAGGGCGTGGGTGTCGGCCAGGCCGTCCACCGCGAAGGAGACGAACCCCACCCCCTGGGCGAAGCTCGCGCCCAGGCGCTCCCACCAGTCCTCGGACTGCACGGAGCCGTTGGTGTCCATGAAGAGCTTCAGCTCCGGGCGCAGGGCCCGGGCGTGGGCGGCGATTCCGGGCATGTCCTTGTTGCAGGCGGAGTCGCCGAAATTGCCCGCAAAGGATATCTGCCTGAGCCCCGCCATCTCCTCCAGGGGCAGCCGCCGGAAGTCGTCCAGGGTGATGTCCTGCGGGGGGTACTCCCGCTTCATCACCTGGCGGGAACAGAACGGGCAGGCCGCGTTGCAGCGCGAGGAGCCCTCGATGACCACGGTCTTCAGATCTTCAAGCCTGGGCACTCAATCCTCGATGGTTTTGACGGTTCTGGCCGGGTTTCCGGCCGCCATGGTCCGCTCGGGCACGTCCTTGACCACCACTGCCCCGGCGGCCACCACGGCCCCCTGGCCGATGGTCACGCCCTTGAGCACCATGGCGTGCATGCCGATCCAGACCGTATCGCCGATGCTCACGGGGGCCATGGCGGAGTTGCGCCAGGAGGTCAGCTCCGGGGGGTAGCCGCGCTCGGCCAGCTCGCGCCGGGCGGCCACGGAGACGGGGTGGTTGTTGGAGTCGAAGATGGTCACCCCGTGGGCGATCATCACCCGGTGGCCGATGGTCACGCGCTCGGCCGCGCCGATGTACGTCCCGGCGTTGACGTAGCAGTCCGCGCCGAGCTCGATGAGCGCGCCGCGCCCGGCCGTGAGGCGGCCCTCCACCCGGGTGCGCGGGCCGAGGGCGATGCGCCCGCCGGGCTTGATGCGCAGCCTGGCCTCCGGGGCCACCACCGCGCCCTCGCCAAGCGTGAGTGCGCCCGAGCGCACCAGCCCGGCCACCTGCCCGGCCACACGGGAAGCTTGCGCACGGCGCTCCAACCAGCGGCCTATTCTGCTGAAAACGTTCATCGTTCTCCTTGAGCCCAAGCGGGGCGCGGGTTCCCGGGCCAGCTTGACGGGTAGGCGAAATTGGGCCATTTTGCAAGGCTGCCAAGGGGGGAATGACCATGACCGCTCCGCATTGCGTGGACTATACCGCGCTCATCGACGCCACCTGCATGACCCACTTCCGGTCCATCAAGCAGGTGCTCGCCGAGGCGTACGAGACCTACACCAGCGAGGTGTCCGAGGCGGACATGGCCCTCTCGCTGGAGGCCAGCGCCTACCTCACGGCGCTGTGCCTCGTCACCGAACCGGCCACGGCGCTGGACCTGGGCTCGGGGTTCTCGTCCTTCGCGCTCCGGCGCATCAAGGCCGAGGTCCTGCCCAACATGGAGATCGTCTCCGTGGACACGGACGCGGGCTGGCTGCAAAAGTCGCGCGAGTTCTGCCTGGCCTACGGCCTGGACGGCGACAACTTCCTCACCTGGGACCAGACGGGCTCCCTGGAAGCCTCCTTCGACATCATCAGCTTCGACATCGACCACCCCCCGGCGCGCGGCAGCTTCCTGGACCACACCCTCAAGCATTTCGTGGACCCGAGCACCTTCCTGCTCATCGACGACATGCACTTTCCCAAGTACGGCATCTTCGTGCACGACCTGCTCTCGGGCTACAACTACGCCCATGTGCCCTGCAAGCACTACACCCTGGACGAGTACGGCCGCTTCGCCACCCTGGTGCATTCCATATACTGATCCGAAGCATGCCGGGTCCGCTTACCGCCGGGTGAAGCGGACCATGTGCTTGTCGAACTCGCCGCCGGGAATGGACGCGGAGAGCACCTCCGCGCGCCAGCCCGGGTGCGCGCGCTCCAGGCATTCGAGAAAGTGCAGCCTGCCGCCGCGCGTGTGCCCGGGGTAGAGCGCAGCGGCCCGGGCCTCGTCCAGCTCCAGGTTTCGCCCCAGGCGGAACACGGGCCGCAGCGTGGTGACCAGCTCCTCCCCGGAGAACGCCAGAAAGCGGGCATAGAGCGCCAGGGCCTCGCCCTCGTTCACCTTGCGGTTGCCCACGATGTCCATGGCCAGGACCACCTCGGCCACGGGGGCCTCGGGCATGGCGTAAAAATCCGCCACCTCGAAGCGCACCCCCGAGACGCCGAAGCTCGCCGCGAAGTGCGCCGCCGCCTGCACCATGCGCGGGAGGTTGTCGTAGCCCGTCACCCGGGCCGCGCCCATGAGCCGCGCGAGGAAGGCGTAGTAGCCGATGTTGCAGCCGAAGTCGGCCACGGTGCGCCCTTTGAGGTCAAGGGCGGCGAAGGCCGGGGTCAGCCTGTCGCCCGTGCCCTCCGGGGAGCGCGCGGCCAGCAGCCGCTCCACGTTGTCCGTGTCGCGCCAGAGTTCTTCGCCGCCGTCCTCGCCGAGAATCGCCGCCAGGGCATGGTCCGTCATGTGCTTCCTCCGGAAGTGGCGCGCATGGTACGGGCGGGGCGGAGCGGGGTCAACCCGCACAACACCCCGGGAGCCTCTCGGGGCGCAGCGTGGAGAGCTGTTTACTTTCCTGTTGAATCAGGTACAAAGACGCCGGAAACCAAAGCCCGCGAATCGACGAAACGTCCCCGGACGGAGCCGTGTCATGGCGCTACAGACCTACAACATCCTGATGTACTCCCACGATACGTTCGGCCTGGGGCACATCCGCCGGACCATGACCATCGCCCAGCACCTGCTGGCCAAGGGCGTGAACATCCTGATCCTCTCCGGCTCGCCCATCGTGGGCCGCTACGAGCTTCCCTGGGGCATCGACTTCGTGAAGGTCCCGGGGATGATCAAGAAGTCCAACACCATCTACGTGCCGCACTCCATCAAGGTGGAGCCTCGCCACGCCATGCACATCCGCGAGGAGATCATCACCGCCACGGCCAAGGCCTTCGACCCGCGCCTGTTCATCGTGGACAAGGTGCCCCTGGGCCTCAAGGGCGAGCTGATCCCCACCCTGCGCTGGTTTCGCCGCTTCCGGCCCGATACGCGCGTGATCCTCGGCCTGCGCGACGTGCTCGACGACGCCGAATCCACCAAGGAGGACTGGGAGCGCAAGGACTACAACCAGATCATCGACGAACTCTACACCGAGGTCTGGATCTACGGAAACCGCGAGATATACGACCCCATCCGCGAGTATGCCCTGCCCGAGAGCGTGAGCCAGAAGGCGCTCTTCACCGGGTACATCCCCCGGGCCACGCCCGAGCCCAAGAAGGAGGGCAACGGCAGGAAGCGCGTGCTCGTCACGGCCGGGGGCGGGGGCGACGGCTACCCCATCATGGACAACTACCTGAAGATGGTGGAGCAAAACCCCCACCTGCCGTTCAAGTCGACCATGGTTTCCGGGCCCTTTGTGCCCTCCGCCCGGCAGGACGAGCTGGCCGCCCGGGCCAAGGCCTGCGGGGTCAAGTTCCACACCTTCATGAAGCGCCCGGAAAAGCGCATGGCCCAGTCCGACCTGATCATCTCCATGGGCGGGTACAACACCGTGTGCGAGATCCTCTCCCTCAAGAAGGTCTCGCTGATCATCCCCCGGGAGAGCCCCCGCCTGGAGCAGCTCATCCGCGCGCGCCTGCTGCACGAGCGCGGCCTGGCGGACTATCTCAAATGGAGCGAGCTTTCCCCCGGCGCCCTGCTCGGGCGCATCACCGCCCTGCTGGAAAACCCGAAGCCCTACGAGGAAGCCATAGCGAACTTCCCCATGACCGGGCTCGACTTCATGCGCACGCGGCTGGCCGAGTTCCGGGGGCGGGTGGAGTGCCGGTGAGCGGCGGCGCGGCCCGCCGACTCGGCATGGTCCTCAAGGGCTACCCGCGCCTCTCCGAGACGTTCATCTCCGGCGAGATACTGCTCCTGGAGGAGCAGGGCTTCGAGGTGCACATCTTCTCCATGCGCCCCCCGCGCGAGGCCGCGCGCCACGCCTCGGTGGAGCGCATCCGCGCCCGGGTGACCTACCTGCCGGAGTATCTGCTGCCCGGGCTGCCGCGCCTGCTCTGGCACAACCTGCTGCTGCTGCTGCGCATGCCCGGCCGCTACCTGCGGGGCGTCCGGCTGCTGCTCTCGCGCTTCGGCCGGGCGAAGAAGAAGCACACCTGGCTCAAGCACTTCCTCCAGGCGGGGCTCCTCGTGCAGACCTGCCGCACGGACGAGACCATCAGCCACTTCCACGCGCACTTCGCCCATACGCCCACCTCGGTGGCCATGTACGCGGCGCTCCTCTCCGGGGTGCCGCTCTCCTTCACGGCCCATGCCAAGGACATCTACACCCAGGACGAGGACGCCCTGGCCGAGAAGATGGCCCGGGCGCGCTTCGTGCTCACCTGCACGGGCTACAACGAACGCCACCTGAAACGTCTCGCCAGGGAGCGCGGCCTGAACACGCCCGTGCACTGCGTGTACCACGGCATCGACCTTTCGCTGTTCTCCCCTCCGGGCGGGTCGAACCCGCCGCGCATCGCGCCCGAACCGCCGTACCGCATCCTCAGCGTGGCCCGCCTGGTGGAGAAGAAGGGGCTGCCAGACGTGTTCGCGGCGCTGGCCCTGCTCCAGGCCGAGGGGCTCGACTTCCGCTACGAGCTCCTCGGCGAGGGCGAGGACAGGGACAAGCTCGAAGCCCTGGCCCGGGAGCTGGGCATCGCGGAGCGCGTGCGCCTGCTCGGGGCCCTGGCCCACGAGGCGGTCATCGAACGCTTCCGCGCCAGCCATGCCTTTGTGCTCGGCTGCCGCATCGCGGAAAACGGCGACCGCGACGGCATCCCAAACGTGGTGGCCGAGTCCATGGCCCTGGGCGTGCCCGTGGCGGCCACGGACGTCTCCGGCATCCCGGAGCTGGTGGAGGACGGAACCACGGGCCTCACCTGCCCCCCCGGGGACCCGGCGGCCCTGGCGGCCATCCTGCGCGGGCTGCTCACGGACGCGGCCCTGCGGGCCCGGGTCATCCCGGCGGCAAGGGAAAAGGTCGAACGCGTCTTTGACAACCGCACACTCATCCTGCGCATCGCGGACATCTATCGCAATGCAGGCCTGACCCCCACGAAGAGCGGGCACGCACGCGAGGAAAACGACGCGGCAACAGGCACGGCGCAGGGCATGACAACAGGCGGCCCGGAGGCCTAGCGTGCGCATCGCCCTGGGCACCCCCTTCAAACCCCTGGACCATCCGCGCATCAGCGGCGACGTGACCATCGCCCGCGACCTCATGGACGCGCTCTCGTCCATGGGCGAGGAGGTGGCCCCCGCTCCCGGCCCGGCAACGGCGCGCATCTGGGAGCGGCCCGAGGCCTGGCCCGCGCTGCTGCGGGCAAGGAAGGACCTCCTGCGCCGCATGGGCAGCACCGACGCCTGGCTGACCTACCATTCCTATTACAAGGCCCCGGACCTGCTCGGCCCCCTGGCCGCGCGCGCGGGCCTGCCATACTGCGTCTTCTCCGCAGCGTATGCCGAAAAGCGCGGCGAGCAGCCCGAAAACCGACCCGGATTCCTGCTGAACCGCCGGGCGCTCCTGGCTGCGGACCACCTGTTCATGAACAAGCGCGACGACTACGAGACCTGCTCGCGCCTCGTGCCGGAGGAGCGGCTCACCTACATTCGCCCGGGCATCCCCGTGGAGCGCTTCGCCCCCGCGCCCGATGCCCGCGAGCGGCTGCGCGCCGGGTGGGGCGCGGCTGGCGTGGGCGGCATGGTGGCGGTGTGCGCGGCCATGCTCCGCGCGGGGGTCAAGGTCCAGGGCGTGGAGTGGACCATCCGCGCACTGGGCGGGCTGCTGCGCGAGGGGCTCGACGTGCGCCTCGTGCTGGCCGGAGACGGCCCGGCCCGGGCGGAGCTGGAGACCCTGGCCCGGGCCGAGCTGCCCGGGCGCGCGGTGTTCCTCGGAACCGTTCCCCGGGAGCGGCTGCGCGAGGTCTATTCGGCGGGGGATGTCTTCGTGTTCCCCGGCATCAACGAGGGCCTCGGCATGGTCTACCTGGAGGCCCAGTGCTGCGGCCTGCCCTGCGTGGCCTTCGACCACATGGGCGCGCCCGAGGTGGTGGCCCCCGGGGCCGGGTGCATCACCCCGAGCTTCGAGATGGACCCCTTCGCGGCGGCCCTGCGCGAGCTGGCCCGGCACCCCGAGCGGCGGCGGGCCATGGGCGAGACGGCCCGGAGGTTCGTGCTGGACAACCACGACGCATCACGCAATTATGTGATGGTCAGGGAAAAACTCCGCGAGCTGGTGCGGCGAAAGCAGCTCCGGGAGCGGCGATGCGCGCGACAATGAACACACCAAGGCAGATGCCCGCCACCATATTCGGCATCCTGCGCCACGGGCGAACGGACTGGAACGACGCCCGGCGCATCCAGGGCCAGACGGACACCGCGCTCAACGCCCGGGGCCGGGCCCAGGCGGCGCAGTGGGCGCGCGCCCTGGCCGGGCGCGGCTGGACGAGGGTCGTTTCCAGCGATCTTTCCCGCGCCGTGGAAACGGCCTCGGCCATCACCCGGGCACTCGGCCTGGAGGCGGCGGCAGCGGACCCCCGCCTGCGCGAGCAGCACTGGGGCAGATGGACAGGAAGCGTCATCCGCGAGCTGCGCGCGGCCCGGCCCGGCGAGGTGGAGCGGCTGGAGGCGCTGGGCTGGGGCTTTGCCCCGCCCGGGGGCGAGGCGCGCGGCGAGGTGCTCGCCCGGGCCCTGGCCGCCCTGGCCGACCTCCACCGGCGCCACCCGGGCGAGCGCGTGCTCGTAGTCTGCCACAAGGGCGTGCGCATGGCGCTGGGCTACCACCTGCACGGCCTCGACCCCTTGCCGGGCGTCCCGGACCCGCTTCAGGGCTACTCCCTGCTGCTGGCCGCCCACGACGGCCAGGCCCTTCGCCCGCTGGAGGCCAACGCGGCCATGGACACCCCCCTTCCTCCGTTCGTGACACCCACAGCCCCTTCGCGCCGGGGCGGAGGCGGGCCATGCGCGTAGCCCACTACTGCCAGCACGTCCTGGGCATGGGCCACCTCTTCCGCAGCCTGGAGATCGACCGCGCCCTGGCCCCGCACGAGGTGGCCTTCCTCACCGGGGGCGCGCCAGTGGAGGCCGCGCTGCCCGGCAACGTCCGCGAGGTCCGCCTGCCGCCGCTGATGATGGACGAGACGTTCTCCACCCTGCTGGCCGGGGCGGGGCGCGGCGTGGAGGAGGTCATGGAGGAGCGGCGCGGCGCGCTCCTGGCCGCCCTGGAGGAGCTGCGCCCGGACGTGCTCCTCGTGGAGCTCTTTCCCTTCGGGCGCAAGCGCTTCGGCTTCGAGCTGCTGCCCGCCCTGGAAGCCGCGAGGCAAGGCCGTTTCGGCCCCGTGAAGGTGGCCTGCTCCCTGCGCGACATTCTCGTGGAGAAGGCGGACCAGGCCAAATACGAGGCCCGGGTGCTGGGGGCGCTGAACCCGCACTTCGACCTGCTGCTGGTCCATGCGGACCCGGCCCTGGTGCGCCTGGAGGAGACGTTCTCGCGCACGGCGGACATCGCCTGCCCGGTGGCATACACGGGCTACGTGGCCCCCCGGCCAGCGCCCGAAGACGTGGAGCGGGTTCGCGCCGGGCTGGCCGGGCGCTTCCCGGGTGCGGGGCCGCTGATCGTGGCCAGCGCGGGGGGCGGCAAGGTGGGCGGCGACCTGCTGGAGGCCGTGGTGCGTGCCTCCCTGGTGCTGGCAGGGTCCGTGGCGCACCGGCTGGCGGTGTTCACCGGGCCCTTTGCCCCGGCCGGGGAGCGCGCCCGGCTTGAGGTCCTCTCCAGCGGCGCGGCCCATGTTTCGGTCGCGCCGTTCACTGACCATTTTCCCGAACTGCTGGCAGCGGCCGATCTCTCCGTCTCCATGGCCGGGTACAACACGACCATGAACCTGCTGGCGGGGAAGACCTACGGACTGGTCCTGCCCTTTGCCCAGAACAGGGAGCAGGCCATGCGCGCCGGGCGCCTCGCCGAGCGCGGGCTGCTGGGCCTGCTGGAGCCGGGCGGCCTCGCCCCCGGGCCGCTGGCGGCGAGGCTGGCGGCCGCGCTGCGCCGGGCCACCTCCATGCGGGAAGAAAAACGAAACTTTCCGAGCGCAAGCACCATCCTTCTCGACGGGGCGGACACGACCGCCCGACTGCTCATACAACTTGCAGGAGAGAGAAGATGATCGTGAAGAAGGACGTATCGCCCCTGTGGCTCCAGCTCCCGGCCGACACCGAGGCCCGGGTGCGGCGTGCCCTGGAGGCGGGGGTGGCCGCCGCCGGGGGGCGCGCGGCGCTGCACTTCCGCGCGGACGACGTGGCCGTGGTGGGCGCGAAGCTGGTGCGCATGTTCGGCGTCTTTGCCAAGCGGCGCGCGCCCGTGGCCCCGGCGCTGGTGCCCGCGTGGCTCACGGCCCCGCGCTTCAAGGTGCTCGGCTCCATCGCCCCGGGAGGGACCTTCGCC
>JBFWJM010000084.1:0-11178 GCA_050253205.1 Desulfovibrionaceae bacterium | reverse complement strand
GGCTACGCCTTCTACGCGGACATCCCCGCCTGCAGACGCCCGCCACCGGGCAAGGCAAAAGGCCGCCGCCCCGGCTCGGGGCGGCGGCCTATTGCCTTGGGCCCGCTTCCGGGACCGAATTCCGAGGTCAGATTTCGAGCAGGGCGGCGCGGGCCGTCTTGGCCCCGAAGCGCACGGCCTCGGCCTCGTCCCACATGAACACGTCCACCCGGTCGGTGAAGCGCTTGTTCATGAGGTCGTTGATCTCGAAGATGCCGAGGCCCTCGATGCGGATCTTCTTGCCGAAGACCCAGCCCTGGTCGAAGAGGTCGCGCGAGACGGCCACGGTGCCGGGGCGCACCCGGCGCATGGACGCGGCCACGTAGGGGTCCGCGTCGCACTGGTCCTCGCTGGGGTTGTAGGCGGTGACGGTGACGGTCCTGACCTGCTTGTTCTCCATGAGCTTGGCCTGCAAGGCCTGGGTCAGGGCGAGGGCCCGCTTGTTGGCGTCCGCGCGGTAGCGCGTGAGGTCCAATTCGTGGGCCATGTTCTCCAGTTGTCTGTTTTTGCCCTCCACGCGCACGGACTGGACCCCAAGGCCCAGAATGAGCACGGTGAGCATGATGATCTGTGTGGTATGTTTCATGAATTCTCCTGCCGGGCGTGCCTCCCGGCCAGAACGGGCCGGGCGGGCCTGGCCACGTTCGGGAGGAGCGAAGTAATCCCCCTCCCGGCGGGTGTCAACCCCGGGAATCGGCCATCCAGGCCGATCCGCAGCGCATGGCCCCGGAGGAGCAGGCATTTTTGGGCGTGTAAATGAACTGATAAATATCGGGGGGTGCCTCGGCAGGAGCCGGGCGGAGACTAGCCAACGCGGGGAAAATCCTTTAGTGGGCCTGGGGTAAGGCGAAAACCCACAAGGAGGGACCATGGCCGCCACCGTGGATGAACTGACCGTACACTATGAGGAAGAAGGCGACGTGATCGTCAAGGAACTGGACAAGGAGATTCTTTCCAAGGGTGCCTGGGCCACGGTGCTCTTCCGCTACCAGGAGAAGAGCCGCTCCACGGGCGAATTCGGCCCGGAGAAGTACGTGATCCGCCGCTACCAGAAGAGCGACGGCCAGTATCGGCCCAAGTCCAAGTTCGTCATCTCCTCGGCCAAGCAGGCCACCCTCATCATCGACACCCTCTCCGCCTGGCTCAAGGGCTGACGCCCGGAGAACCCGCGCGGCGCGGCGGCCCCCGAAAGGGAGCGCCGCCTCAGGTGCGCAGGGTGGCCACCAGCCGCTTCTCGTCCAGGAGCAGGTCGAGGGCGGGCAGGATGCCCGGGGCGAGCACGTCGGCCCGGGCGGCTGCCCCGGCCGCGCAGCACTCCTCCCCCATGACGCAGACGCCGAGCACGGCCGCCTCCAGCATCAGGCGGTCGTTGCGGCCGTTGCCCAGGGCCACGCAGGCCTCCCGGCCCAGGTCGCGCACGTGTTCCAGCTTGGCCTGGTCCTCGGGCCCGGGCGCGAGCACGTGCAGCTCCACGGGCAGCCCGGCGAGCGCGGCCGCGCAGCCGCCCCGCGTATCCGCCGTGATCACGTGCACCCTGAGCAGCCGCGAGAGCCGCTCGATGCGCCCGGCCACGCCGTCGAGCAGTTCGCCGTCGCGCGCTATGGTCCCGTTGTAGTCGAGCACCAGGAATTCCAGCCGCAGCCGACGATAGCCGGGCACGTCCACACTGATCATGGAAACCTCCCCTGTTTCCGTTGCGCCGTCATGGCCGCACCCCGGCGGCCTCCCCGCCGGGGTGATCCATCCCCCCCGGGTGAAAAAGCTGCCGCCACGCACGCGCCCCGCTCCTGCACAGGCCCGCTGCGGCCATGAGGAGGCAATGGGTCGGCAATGGGTCGGCAAAGAGACGACAATGGAGCGCGGCCTCCCCCGGCCGCTGCCGACAAGGCCGCATCACCTTCGATGTGGATAAAAACGCCCGCGCACAACCGCTCAAGCTCCCGGCCGAGGCGGCCATGTGCAGCCCGGGGCGCGAGGCCAAGCCGCAGGCGGGGACCTGGCCTGCACCCGCCTCCGGCCAGACCTTCCGCGAGGCGGCCAGCCGTGGCGCGGGGAGCGAGGGCGCGGCTCGAACCAACACAGCCATCGCGGTTTCGCGCCACGTCCGGGTCAGTTTTGTGCATAGCGCTCGATGTGCTCGCGGTACGCTTCGATGCCGCTGGCGATGCCCTTGGCCAGATGCGTGAGGTAGGTGTCGGACTTGAGGTACTTGGCCTCGGTGGCGTTGGTGGTGTAGCCGAGCTCCACGAGCACGGCGGGCATCTTGGCGCCCATGAGCACGTAGAACGGGGCCTGCCTCCGGCCGTGGTCCTTGATGCCGTACTTGTCGGGCATCTTCTTGACCACGGTGCGCTGGATCATGGCGGCGAGGTCCGAGGACTCCTCCATCTTGGAGTTGAGCATGAGCTCGGTGATGATGAGCTGGGAGTCGGAAATCTGGTGGGGCTGGACGCCGTTCTCGCGCGCGGCCACGCGCTTGGCCGCCTCGGAGGAGCTCTTCAGGCTCAGGGAGTAGGTTTCCAGGCCGCGAATGGCGGATTTGTTGTTGGCGTTGCAGTGCAGGGAGATGAAGAGGTCGGCCTTCTTCATGTTGGCCATGGCCGCCCTGTCCTCCAGCGGGACGAACACGTCCTTGGTGCGCGTGTAGAGGACGTTGTAGCCCTTTTCCTCCAGGAGCTTGCCGAGCATGAGGGTGACCTTGAGGTTCACGTCCTTCTCGCGCAGGCCGTTGTGGTGCGCGCCGGGGTCCTTGCCGCCGTGGCCCGCGTCGAGCATGACGGTCTTGACCTTGAGGCCGAGGACCTCGATGAGGTCGCCGGGGTCCACGTCCCTGGGGGGGACGCCGGGCTTGGCGTCGCGCTTTTCCAGGGCCACGTCTCCGCCGTGGGTGCCGCCCTCGTGGGTTTCGGGGGCGGCGTTGCCCGGGGCGTAGACGTCGATGACCAGGCGGAAGGGGTTTTCCAGGTGGAAGACCTTGTGCTCCTGGTAGTCGAGCAGGTCGAGCACCACCCGGGTGGTGGTGGGGTCGTTCTGGGCCGCGCGGTAGCCCCGCAGGATGCCGTCGGAGATGGTCACGTTGCGGGGCACGTCGCCGCCGATGCGCGTGTTCTTGAGGTCGATGTACACGCGGTGGCCCTTGCCCTGGTCGGGGAGCGGGTCGAGAAACTTGTAGTAGTACTGCACCTTGGCGTCGAGGTCGAAGACCACGCGGGTGTATTCGTCGCTGGAGAGGTAGCGCACGAGGTCGAGGTGGGCCACGTTGTCCGGGTCGGCGATGCGGTCCGGCGCGGCCACGAGGTCGGAGTGCTCGGGCTCCTCGGCGGCAGCCCCGGGTTCCTGTGCGGCGGGTTCCTCTGCGGCAGGGGAGGCGGAAGCGGGCGCGGGCCGCGCCACCACCTGGGCGGCCTGGGCGGCGTCGTGCCGGGCGAGCTCCGCCCTGGCCTTGGGGGCCATGTCCCCGTTGGGGTACGACTTGACGATGGTCAGCAGGTCGGCATACGCGGCGGCGGGCTGGTGCAGGCGGTTCTGGCGGATCTCGGCCGCGCGGTAGAGGCAGTCGTCGGCCCAGGCGTGGCGCGGGAAGCGCCCCACCACCCGGTCGAAGTAGTCCACGGCCTTCTCGAAGTCGGATTTCCATCCGCTCCTGAGGCCGATCTCCTCATAGACCCTGGCGTGGTAGTAGAGGGCCTTGGGCGCGTAGGAGCCCTCGGGGTCTTGCCTGTAGACCTGGGCAAACCCGCGCAGGACCTTCTCCCACTCGGCGCGGTACTTGGCCTTGGCGGAGTCCTTGCGCAGGGCGTGGAAGCTGTCGTACGCGCGGTTGAACTCCTGCCCCACGCCGAGCGCAAGGGCGGAGGTCGCGGTGAGCGCCGCCAGGAGGACCACAAGACAGCAGAGCGCCGCCCTGGCCATGAAGGTGTTGCGAGGTGCGCGCATTGTTCCCGGACGGCGGCGCATGCCCGTCGCCCCCGTCTTGAGAAGTTCTAAAGATTCTTTCGCGTCCTGGCAAGTGCTGCGGGCAATTCCTCGCCGAAGGCCACGCGCAGGCCCGGCAGGGGATGGCGCCCGGCGTCCTTGTCCAGCGGGGCGAAGCCCGCGCCGGGAAAGAGCAGGCGGCGCGGCGCGGCGTGGAGGGTGCGGGCCATGGCCCCGGCCACCCCGGCCAGCAGGCGGGCCAGGGTTTCGTCGTGCCGGGAGGTGTCCGCTCCGGCGAGCAGCGCGCCCGCCGCGTCGGGGTAGAGCGCGCGGAAGAGCCGCAGGCCGTTCCTCCAGCCCTGGGTCAAGGACCAGTTCTGGGCGTGGCGCACGTGCAGGGCCACGGGGCTGGCGATTCTGGAGGCACCCCCGGGCGAGTGCAGGGCGGCCAGGGGCAGGGCGTAGTCCCACCAGGGGGTGCCCAGGGCGATGCCATGGGCCGAGAGCTGTGGGAGCATGGCCCGGGGAAAGAAGAAGAGGTCGAAGCCCACGTGGTACATGCGGCCCTCGGGGGCATCGAGGGCATCCACGTCGGCCCGGGAGCCGAACACGAACCCCTCGGCCCCGCGCGCGGCCAGCCAGGCCCCCAGCCCGTCCAGCGGCCGCAGGAACACGTCCGCGTTGATGACGGCGCAGACCGGCTCGGGCCGGGCGGCCAGCAGCTCCAGCAGGTCGTCCACGTGGACGCAGGGGCGGCCCGCCTCGGCCCGGGCGTCGCGCCGCGCCGGGTAAAACTCCACGCCCGGATGCTCGGCGCGCAGCTCGGCCAGCTCCTCGGGCGGGTTCAGGGAAACCACGCGCAGCCCCCGGGCCAGCCAGGAGCCCACGCAAAGGCGATGCTGTTCATGGTGGAAGGGGGGGATGCTCGTGGCCACCACCGCCCCTGGCACGGCGGCCGGGGCGGCCTCAGTCTCCCGGGGGCGCAGGGCCAGGGCGTTGAGCAGGGCCGCGTCCGGGGGCTGCCCGGCCTGGCAGGCCGCCTCGAACAGGCCCAGGGCCTCCCCGGCCTCGCCGAGCTCCAGGACGATCTGCCCGAGGAGCGCCGCCAGCTCCGCGTCATGGGGAAAGAGCTCCAGGGCCTTGCGGCAGGCGGCCTGACTCTCGGCCTCACGGCCCAAGGCCAGCAGCGCCCGCACGCGCAGCTCCCAGCCCGGGGCGGGCAGCGCCTCCCGGCCGAATCCGTCCAGCCCGTCCAGCACGGCCAATGCCTCCAGTGCGCGCCCTTCCACCAGAAACGCCCGCGCCCTGCGGAACGCGTCGAGCCCGGGCTGGTCGTCGAACCAGGGGCCGGGCAGCACGGCCGAAGGGTCCGGCCACGAATCCGGAACCAAAAAAACGCTCATCGCCGCGCTCCGGGCTCCACCAGCACCACGGGGTCGAGGTAGAAGGGCTGCGCCTTGAGGTCGTCCAGAAGCACGGTGTTCTCCCAGGGCACGAAGCCGTCGTCCGCCACCCCGCCCTCGCGGAAGGCCTTGTCGTCGCGCGGGGAGAAGCGCGGCCGCTCCAGCTTGTCGATGAACAGCTCCCGGCCTGCGGGCAGCACCCGGTAATGCGGGCTGCGCACGAAGTAGTCGGGCTGGTCGCTGTTGCAGGTGGTGGCGCGGACCCTGGCCGTGGGCTTGAAGTGCTCCAGGGCCTCCCCGGAGCGGAAGTAGGCCTTGGGGCCGCTCTCGGAGATCATGAACAGATACGGTGGCTTGTCTTCGCGCTCCAGGACGAGCGGCGCGTTCTCCGGGCGCAGGCCGTGCCCACGCAGAAAGCCCAGGAAGGCCTCCGGGGCCACGCCCTCGGGCAGCACCAGCCGTGCGCCCTCCACCTCGTGCGCGACGCTCTTGCGGTGGGTGATGCGCGCCCCGGCGGCAACGGCCTCGGCCAGCGCCAGGTCATCCGGGGTGTCGATGTCCACATCCTCCTCACGCGAGAGGGCCACGCGCAGCACCCGCTCCAGCGGCAGGTATCCGTGCCGCCGCCAAAGGGGCGAGGCCCAGTCGCGGTGATGAAACGTATAGCAGGACGACATGTACCCCGTGCACACGGCGGGGGTGCGGAAATACGGCTTCACGCCCGCCTCCACGGGGTAGTAGAGGTCCGTGGAGCTCTGGTGGTCATGCGAGACGCTGACCACGCGCAGCAGGTCGCCGGTCAGGAGCTGGCGGCAGATGGAGCGCAGCGTCTCCACCTCGCGGAAGGGATGGGTGGGCAGGAAGGTGCCGTAGTAGTCGATCTCCGGGGCCGATGCGAGGTAGTGGGCCAGCACGGCGTGCATGGGCGCGTCGTCCCGGGCGAGCTCCTCCGGCCGCAGGAGCGTGCGCACCGCGCCGCCGTATTCCTCCCGGAGCATCCCGCCCAGTTCCCCGCTCTCGGTGGAGACGCAGACGTCGTCGAAGCAGTCCGCCGCCAGCAATCGGTCCAGGGTCCAGAACACGAGCGGCCTGCCGCCCAGGGGGGTGACGTTTTTGCGGGGCACCCGCTTGGAGCCCATGCGGGCGGGTATCATCGCGCCGATCTTCATGATCCTTCCTTCATTCGCTTCCGCCGTCCTGGTGCGGTTATTTTTCCTGACGCTCTGGAGAGTTACCAAGCAAATCCCATGCCTCGGGCCGCTCCAGCCCGCGCAGCTCGGCCTCGGAGAGCAGGCCCCAGGCGCGGAACGCCCGCGCCAGCTCCAGGCCGAAATCCCAAAAGCCTCCCACTGCGCAAAGGAGCAAGGCCTTCAACCCCTTGGCCCGGGTGGGCACGGGCGCTCCGGGCGCGGCCAGGTCGCGCATCCAGGTGCCCTGGCACCAGAGGAGCTGGCGCTTGGGGCTCGCCTTTTCCAGGGCATTGGCCCGCCCGGAGCGGAAGAGCTCCAGGTCGAAAAGCAGCCAGCCCCGCTCCCGCAGGTGGACGTCCACGTCCGCGAAGCAGTCCTCGCCCTCGTAGTTCTGGAGGAAGCCGGGCTCCGCCTCCACGAACAGCGCGCGGGAGAGCAGCCGCTCCCCGTGCTCCAGGATGCGCCTGTCGAGCCCCTGGGAATCCACCTTCACGGCGTCCACGTCGAGTTCGGCGAAGACGTCCAGGTCGTCGAGCCTGCGGGTGGCGATGGGCTCTTCTCCGGTGGGGCTGAAAAGGTTGCTGAAGGAGAAACGGTTCAACCAGTCGAGGTGTGGCCTGAGCAGGGAGTAGCAGTAGATGGACTCGGTCTTGTGCAGGGTGTGCTCCCCGCCGTCAAAAACCGCGTGCGGCAGGAAGAGCCGCGAGCGGAACGGCGAGGGCTCCGCGTTAAGCCGTTCGCACTCCTCGGCGTTGGGGTCAAAGCCCACGTAGTTGATGAGCCCGGCCAGGGGGGCCCATTTCTTGTCCAGCTGGCCGCTGCACCCGATGTCCACCAGGTTCAGGCCGCCGCCGATGTCCTCGGCCGTCAGATTCTTGAGCATGCCGCTTGCCCTCCGGGCTTGTGTTGGCGCTTGGCGCGCCGATGCAAAATATCCTGGTACAGGGCCTTCATGCGCCGGGCCTGGTCCGAGAGGCCGTAGCGGGCCTCGGCCGCGGCGCGGCAGGCCGCCGCGCGCCCCGCCCCGTCCCTTTTTCCGTCCATGGCCCAGGCCAGCCCACGGGCGAGGTCGGCGGGGTCTTCCGGCCGGGCGAGCCAGCCCGTGATCCCCTGCTCCACCATCTCGGGCAGACCACCCACAGCGAAGGAGACCACGGGCGTGCCGCAGGCCAGGGACTCGATGACGCTATTGGGCAGGTTGTCCGCCCTGGTGGGCAGCACGAACACATCCGCCAGGGAGAGCATGGCCGCCATCTCGGCCTCGGTGCACGCCGTGCCCAAGTCCACAACCGCAGCTCCAACACTGCCGCCCAACCCCGCGCCCGTGGCGCCGAAGGCCGCCAACCGGACCCCTTGCGGCGGCCCTTCAGGAAAAAGGCCTGCCAGGGCCCGGTCCAGCAGGTCGAACCCCTTGCGTCCCAGGCCGGAGGCCGCGCCGAAGAGGATCACGAAATCGCCCTGCTCCAGGCCCGCCCGGGCGCGCGCATCCGCCACGCGGCAAAACACCCCGAGGTCGAGGCCATAGGGTACGACCTCGTGGCGCGCACCCCCCAGAGCCGCGCTGCGCGCCGCCTCGCGGCTCAGCCAGGCGCTGGGCCCCACGCAGGTGAGCTCCAGGCCCGCATAGGCCGCACGCCTCAGCGCCAGGGCCCGGGCGCTGGGGTCGTCCGCCCTTGAGGAGCCGAGCTGGAAGCAACCCCCGCAGGAATCCGTGAACTTTTCGCAGCCAAAGGAAAAATGGCACCCCCCGGTGAAGGGGTTCATGTCGTGTAGGGTCCAGACCACGGGAACGCCCCAGAGCCAGCGCGGGGGCGCTTCCAGGTCGAGCATGCCCGCCACCCAGTGCAGGTGGACCACGTCCACGCCCAGGGCGTTCACGGCCGCCTCCAGCCCGGGCAGCCCGCCCACGGGCGAGGAAAACGTCTCCAGCCCGCGCGTGCGGTTCGGGTAGCGGGCCACCAGCCCGCGCCAGGAGGCCAGCTCCGCGTCGAACCCGGGATTGCGCAGCACGCCGTCCGCCCCGTGCGGCGGCCCGCCCGGGAACTCGCCGTCCGCAGGCGCCACCACGGCCACGCCCGAGCCCGGCTCCCCGGCCCTGCGCGAGGCGGCCACGAGCATGCGGCTCTCCACCCCCAGGGCCAGGAGCCCCCGGTGCAGCCGCCACGCGGCGACCCCGGCCCCGCCGTGGTCCTCGTGGGTGACGTGTACGACCTTCACGCTGCGCTCTCCTCCCCCCGGCCTTACTTGCGCCACCAGATCTCGCCCACCTGGTCCGTGGCGACCATGGCCGCGTCGATGGCGTGGCGGGCGCGGTATTCGTCCACCGCGCGCTGGCAGCCGCGCCAGGTGCCGTAGTCGTCGATGACCACGGCTCCGCCCGGCACGAGCAGCGGGTAGAGGTGCTCCAGGCAGGTCAGGGTGGACTCGTACCAGTCGCCGTCCAGGCGCAGCACGGCGATGGGCCCCAGGCTCGGGGCCGCTTCGGGCACTGTGTCCTTGAACCAGCCCTTGTGCAGCACGGTGTGGTCCATGGGCACGCCCCAGGTGCGGAAGGTCTCGCGCACCTCGTGCTCCGTGGCCGCGCACCCGCCCACCAGGTCCTCGCCGTGGCCGCCGTCCCCGGGGGTCAGCTCCGGCAGCCCCTCGAAGGAGTCGAAGCCGTGCACCATGCGCCCCTTGCCCTCATCATGGGCCAGGGAGGCCATCACCGCGAGGCAGCCCCCCCGCCAGACCCCGCACTCCACAAGGCAGCCCCCGGGCGCACCGAGGATCAGGCGCGTCAGGTTGCTGATGCGCAGCGCCGGGATCATGGTCCGTATGCCCGGATGGATTTCGATTTCAGCCATGTTCGACCTCCTGGTCGCGCCCTCGCCGCCCGGGGGCGAGGATTGTCCGCGCCGCTTCCCTCGCGGCGTCGGCGGTTGTCTCGATGTATTGCCCGGCCTCGGGCCAGCTGAGCGGGCCCGGCGCGGCGCGCAGCCGCAGGGCCTCGGCCATGCGCCCGGGCAGCTCCGCGCCGCCCGCCGCATGCAGAAAGGTTCCCGAGCCTATGGGCCCGCTGAAGATGGCCGCCGCGCGCTCCCCCCAAAGCACCGTGGGCAGGCCGAAGTGCAGCGCCTCCAGGCAGCAGGATGAATACGCCGTCACATGCACGGACGCGGCGCGGAAGAGCGCGTAGAGCGGCAGGCGCGTGCTCTCCCGGACCTCGAAGTCGAGCCCCGGGATGGACGCGGCCTGGGCCTCTATCCTTTCCAGGCCGCCACGCTGGCGCGGGTGGGCCCGCAGGAGCCAGCGCCACTGCCTGGGCGCGGCGGCCATGGCCTCCATGACCTCGGGCGCAATCCCTTCCCAAATTGGTTGCAGGGTCACGAGGACGCAGACGCCTTCGCCGGCCACGGCCCGGGCGTGGCGGCATTCCGAGGCTCCGTCCAGCTCCCCTCCGGCCCAGAGGCCGATCCACGGATACCCGCCAATGATCGGCCTTGGCGCGTGCGCCGCGCCCCCCGCCCAGCGGGAGACGTCCTCGCGGGTGGCCGCGCCCCAGGTCCAGAACCAGTCCGGCAAGAGCTCCCAGCCGCCCTCCGGGAACGCGCTCCAGTGGGTGTACGCCGCCTGGAAGGCTCCCTGCTTGCCGTGCTGGACGTCCGCCGAGGTCGCCCCGGCCTCCCGGCAGGCGAGCATGAGCCCGTTCATGGGCGGGTGGTAATAGCAGGCGGTGAGCACGGCCCTGGGGCGCAGGAGCTGGAGCGCTTCGGCCCAGAGCTCGGCCCAGGCCAGGGCCACCAGCGCGTCCTTGAGCACCAGGTCCTCGTCCGGCTCCAGGCCGCAGGCCTCCGAGGAGAGGCGGCGCAGCTCGGCGAACCCGGCCACGCCCTCTTCCGGAAACGGCCCGCGAACGCGCATGACCGTCTCCAACGGGAGCGCGGGCAGCCGCTCCGCGACGTCGCCGCCTCCGGCCGCTCCATCCAGGTCGCCTGAACCATCCGGGCCGCCCGAACCATCCAGGCCGATCTTGAGCCCTGTGGCCCCCTCGGGCAGCGCGAGCAGCAGCGGGTCGGCCACGCGGTCCCAGCGCCGCCCCCCGGCCACGGTCCCGTCCTGGCCTCGGGTCATGGCCAGTACGTCCACCGGGCCCTGCGCGGCCGCGCGCTCCAGGGCCGCGCGGCAGGCGTCCGTCAGCCTGAAGGCCACGTCCCGGCGGAACTCGGCGGGCAGGGCGCGCTGGTGCAGGGCCGGGTTCACCAGCAGCCCCCAGAGCCGCTGGCGCACCAGGGGCCAGACCCGGAGCTTGCGCCTGTTTCCATGCCGATCCCCGCAAAAGACCAGCCCGGCCGCGCCGCCGGGCAGGGCCTCCTCCAGCCGCCGTTCCAGGCGCAGGATGCTCTCCGCCGCCTCGCGCTGGGTCATGGGGCCTCCACGTCCTCCGGCCGGAGGGCCGCAAGCGCGGGCACGGCCCGGGCCAGCCTGCGGCCGAGCAGGCGCGGCAGGTCGCCGGGGGAGAGCTCGGGCCGCTCCCCCGTGCGCAGGAAGCGCACGTCCGCCTCGGCGAGCACGGCCCCGGCCGCGAGGTCCCGCGCGGCCACCACGCTCTTTTTCTGGTAGCTCCGGTAGCGTTCGTCCGCCTCGGTGAG
>JBFWJM010000083.1:0-11197 GCA_050253205.1 Desulfovibrionaceae bacterium | reverse complement strand
ATCCTCTCCAACGCCATGCAGGCGCTCTGGGCGGGCATGACGGCCGTGCCCTGGGGAGGGCCTCCTGGCGTGGGCGCGGGCGGGTTCATGTCCGTCATGTTCGAGGCCACGCAGAACCCGGCCCTGGCCCCCGGCGCGGCGAACTCCATGGCCGACCGCAACTACTTCATCGTGGGCGAGCACTACTGCAACCTCCAGGCCCGCTTCGGCTTCCACTTCTGCACCATCGAGGGCTTCGCCGGGGACGACCTGGAGCGCAACTTCGTGTTCTTCCAGTTCAAGGGCGGCGCGGCGGACATGGAACGCCGCTCCATCCGCGCGCTGCTCGTGGCCGAAATGCTGGAGCGCCACGGCTTCGTCACCGAGGTGCGCGACGACGCGCTCTTCGCGCGCATCGAAGGCGTCTCCCGCCTGGCCGTGGAGCGCGCCCTGGCCGTGGTGGGCTACCTGATGATCCACACCCGGCAGATCGACGCGGTGATGACTGACCGTGGCGCGCGCGAGCGCTACAGGGCGCGCTTCGCCTCGGAGATCGAAACCCTGCTGGCGGACATGCCCGAGGACCGGGGCACGCTGGCGGACTGGAGGTTCGGTGGATGAGCGCGGACACCTACCGCAAGCTGCGCTGGAAGCTCATGGCCATCACCCTGGGGTTCTCCCTGGTGCCGCTCTTCGCCCTGGGCCACTTCATCCAGGACCAGTTCAGCAAGTCCTACCGCGAGAAGCTTACGGGCAACCTGCGGCTGGTGCTGGTGAACAAGCGCGACGCCCTGGACATGTTCCTGGCCGAGCGCGTGGCCCAGCTCAAGAACCTGGCCAATACGCACTCCTTCGATGAGATGCGCGACCAGCGCTACCTCACGGAGCTCTTCGACATCATCCACGAGACCTCCAGCTCGTTCATCGACCTCGGGGTCATCAACCAGCAGGGCCGCCACGAGGCCTACAGCGGGCCCTACGACCTGAGCGGCATCGACTACCGCAACGAGGACTGGTTCGCCCAGGTCATGCTCCGGGGGGTCTACGTCAGCGACGTGTTCCTCGGCTTCCGCAACTTCCCGCACTTCATCATCGCCGTGAAGCGCCGCGAGGGCGAGAAGACCTGGATTCTGCGGGCGACCATCGACTCGGAGGTCTTCACCTCCCTGGTGCGCAATGTGCGCAGCGGCAGCCAGGGGGACGCCTTTCTCGTGAACCAGGCCTGGGAGCTGCAAACCCCCTCGCGGTTCAGCGGCGGGGTGCTCTCCAGGGCGGACCTGCCGGAATATCTGGAGAACGCCGCGCGTGAGGTGCTCGTGGCCGAGTGGGAGCGCGACGGCGAGATCATGGTCACGGGAGTGACCCCGCTGAAGCTCACGGGCTGGCGGCTGGTGGTCACGGAGAACGCCCGGGAGGAGCTCTCCCCGCTGTTCCAGGTGCGCTACAAGGTCCTCTCCCTCTTCGCCATGTGCGGGCTGATGATCGGCGGGGCCACCTGGGTGACGGTGAACTCCGTGGTCAGCCGCCTGCGCGAGGCGGACAGGGAACGCGCCGCCCTGGACGCCACGTTCATCCAGTCGAGCAAGATGGCCTCCCTGGGCAAGATGGCCGCCGGGGTGGCACACGAGATCAACAACCCGCTGTCCATCATCCGCGAGAGCGCGGGATGGATACGCGACATGATCAACGACGGCGAGCTGGAGGGCTACCCCGGCATGGAGGACCTCCAGGAGGCGGTGAACGACATCGACCGCCACGTGGAGCGCGCCCGCACCGTGACCCACCGCATGCTCGGCTTTGCCAGCCGCATGGAGCCCTTCCAGGAAAACGTGGACCTCAACCACATCGCCAGGGAGACCGTGGCCTTCCTGGAGAGCGAGGTCCGGCACAGGAACATCGGGATCGTCTATGAGCTCGACCCGGGCCTGCCCCTGGTGACCACCGATGCCAACCAGGTGCAGCAGATCCTGCTCAATCTGGTGGAGAACGCCATCGACGCCGTGGACGACGGCGGCACCGTCACCGTGGCCAGCCGCCCCGAGGGCGACCACGTGGCCATGGAGGTGCGCGACACGGGCACGGGCATCCCGCCCGAGCAGCTCTCGCGCATTTTCGACCCCTTCTTCACCACCAAGGCCCCTGGGGAGGGCACCGGCCTCGGGCTCTCCATCATCTATACGACCATCAAAAAGCTCGGCGGGACCATCGCCGTGGCCAGCGAGCCCGGCAAGGGCTCGACCTTCACCTTCACGCTGCCCTGCGCCGGCGCCATGAACGCAGGAGGGAGGATGCATGGATAGGACGCGAGTGCTCGTGGTGGACGATGAACGCAGTTTCCTCAAGCTCGCCCAGAAGCGGCTGACCAAGCGCAACCTGGACGTGGAAACCGCCGAAAGCGGGCCCGAGGCCCTGGAATACCTCGACGCCCATCCCGTGGACGTGGTCATCCTCGACGTGCGCATCCCGGGCATGAGCGGCATCGAGACCCTCAAGGAGATACGCCGCCGCCACCCGGACGTGGAGGTCATCATGCTCACGGGCCACGGCTCCATGCGCTCGGGCATCGAGGGCATCAGCCTCGGGGCCTACGACTACATGCTCAAGCCGTTCGAGATCGACGATCTGCTGGCGCGCATCCGCGCCGCGCACGAGCACGCCGATCTGCGCCGCCGGGCCGGGGAGGAGCGTTGACCCCCCTGCGGCTGGCCAGGAGGCTGCGCGCGGCCAGGCTCTGGATGCTCGCGCCGCTGTTCCTGGCGGCGGCGCTCAGCGCGGGCACGCCCCTGGCCGGAGGCGCGCTGGCCACGCTCACGGCGCTCATCCTCTGGGCCCTGTGCGGGGTGGCGCTCAAGCTCGCGGCCGAGGCCCGGGCGGAGAACGCGCGCCTCAGCCAGCAGCTCTTCCAGACGCAGAAGATATCGGCCATAGGGGAGATATCCACGGGCATCGCCCACGAGATCAACAACCCGCTGAACATCATCCTCCAGGAAGCGGAGCTGGCTCGGGTGGACCTGGCGGACAAGATGGCCTCGGAGCTGGGCTCCGGGGTGGCCCGCGAGGTGGATGAAAGCCTCGACGTGATCATCCAGCAGGTGCGCCGCTGCTCCGACATCACCCACAAGCTCCTCGACCTGGCCCGCAAGCGTCAGCCTGTGACCCAGGATGCGGACGTGAACCGCCTGGTGCTCGACATGCTCAACCTGGTGGAACGCGACATCGGCGTGCGCGACGTGCGCATCCACCGCGACTTCGGCGAAGACATCCCCACCGTGCTCACGGACCCGCCCCTGCTGCGCCAGGTGCTGCTCAACCTGCTGAACAACGCCATGCAGGCCGTGGGCGAGCGCGGGGAGATACGCATCTCCACCCGCTACGAGGACGGCCTTGCCTGTGTGCGGGTGGGCGACTCCGGCCCCGGCATCCCCAAGGGCGACGAGGAGCGGGTATTCCACCCGTTCTACACCACCAAGGCCCCGGGGGAGGGCACGGGCCTCGGGCTTTCCGTGAGCCTGCGAATAATGGAACAACTGGGAGGAACGATCGAAGCCTCGTCCCCACCCGGCGGAGGGGCGGTCTTCACAGTCCGAATCCCGGTCCACCCCATGCTCGCGCCCCGGGGGGAATGAATCCCCCCGGGCGCGGCAACATGCTGCGAGGAAGAGAAAAGGGCCCGGGCCGCCGGGGCGTGCGGCACCGGGCGTGGGGGGATCAGAATCCGGCCTGGTTCTGAATTTCGGTGTTTCGGTACCAGCCCCGGTCGTTGCGGCGATACGCGGCGTATGCGGCCGAGGACGCGCACGTGAGCAGCAGGGTCGTCCAGATGACCCGCGAATGCCAGTCGATGTCCAGCCACCAGTCGCCGGATGCGTCGTAAACGACGCTCAGGAACACTCCGGGCCAGCCGTTCATGAGCCCCAGGTACTGGTACAGGAAGACCAGGGCGAAGGTCAGGTAGGTCACGGCGCCGAAGGCCACGAAGAAATGTCTGCACATGTTTTTCAGCATCTTCCGCTCCCTTGTTATCCGGCGAAGAAGTACCAGCCCAGGCCCAGGGCGATGATCAGCGCGATCTCCAGCAGGGTCAGCTTGAACATGAAGCCCGAGATGCGCCGCTGGGTGGGGTTCATGGTCAGCACCACGCGGTTCATGAACACCCGCCAGAAGCGCAGCTTGAGCGTCTCCGCCTCGTAGAGCCGGGAATACTCGCGCAGGCTCGGCAGCCAGTAGCGTGCGGTCTTCTCGGCGTCGTCCGCAGTGAAGCCGAGCCCCGGGCGCGGGGTGTAGCGGTAGGAGAGGGCCGTGGTGCCGGAGTCTTGCCTGCGGGCCGCCAGGTAGAGGCCGATCTCCGGAAAGGCCGCCACGAACGCGCCGCACTGCATGCCACAGTCGGGCGTCACGGTGAAGGTCCGTTCCACGAGGATGTCTTCCACCTCGTAGCGCTCGCGGGGGGGCTTCTCCATGTGCCAGTGGGGGTTCAGGTGCATGACCCGCACGGGGTCCAGCCCGGCCCAGAAGGACTCGTTCCAGGCGATGCCCGTGTCCATCCAGCCGGAGTCGTAGGCGTTCTCCAGGGTCGGCTCGCCGGCCGCGCCGTCTGCCCCGCCGGGGTTGTGCGTGTCGGTCATGGGCTCCCCTCTGGCCAGGGCGGCTGCAAGGGCGGTCATGGCGCCACCACCACGGGGCAGGCCATCAGCGGATGCAGCCGCTTGTTCTCGAACCGGTCGCGGAAGCCTGGGGCCTGGTGCTTCTGCCAGGCACCCATGACCACCACGTCCGCCCCCGTCTCTTGTGCCGTGGCGGCGAGCGTCTCGTCAAGCCTGCCGCTGCGGGCCAGGAAGTCCGTCTCCAGGCCCTGGAAATCTTCGCGCACGCGGTTCCAGTGGTTCTCGATCTCGCGGGAAATCTCCCCGGCCACGTAGGAGCCGAAGGTGTTGCGCGTGGTGGAGGTGTTGAGCCAGTCGTCCCCGGTCATGTCGCCCCAGGCCTCGTTGATGATGGAGAGCACGCTGACCCGGGCGTTGTAGCGCCTGGCCCAGTCGCGGGCCAGGGCCTCGGCCCGGCGGGCTCCGGGGGTGCCGTGCGTGGCGAGGAGGATGTGCTGCATGGGGGTGTTCCGATGTTGGTTGGCGGGGGAGGGCGCGGGCCCTCCCCCGTTGGTTTTCAGTTGGTTACATCCACTTGGTGAACAGGAGCACCAGGAAGGTGACCACGAGCACGAGGGTCAGCGCGGTGAGGTCCTCGTTTTTTTCCGAGGCGAACACCGAGAGGGCGCGCTCCTCGTTTTCCGATTGGTCGTCCTGGGGCACGGCGCACTTCACGTCTTCAGCCATGATGCATTCTCCTTGGGGTTAGTGCAGGACGACGTCCTTCACGAAGTACATGACCACGATGAAGGACAGGGTTGCCTTGGTCAGTCCCGAGATGCCGCCCATGACCAGCGGCCAGCCGCCCGCCTGGGCCAGGGACTTCTTGGTGATCTGCATGCCCAGGCCGATGAGCCCGTAGGCGAAGAACCAGATCATGGCGTCGGTGAGGGTGACGACGGTCTTGGACTTCTTGTGGACCTGCTTGAGGGCGTGGGCCACGGCGCTCTTGACCTCGGCGGTCAGCGAGAGCTCGCCGCCCTTGTTGCGGGCGATCATGGACTCCAGCCCGGCCATGCGCTGGCGCGCGGTGGCGTCGAACACGGACTTGTTGTCGCGGTCCTCGAAGTTGCCCGCGATCTGGTGCTGCTTGACGAGGTCGTCCATGGCGGCCTGCTCGTCCTCGTGCAGGCCGGGAATGCCGGCCGCGTGGGCCTCGGAAAGCACGGCCAGCTCCTCGGGGGTGACCTCGGTGCGCTCGTTGTAGCTGAAGTCGAGGTACTTGCCCTTGTAGTGGTCCGGCGGGGAGAAGAGGCCGAAGGAGCTCATGAGGAAGAGCAGCAGGAAGCCGAGGATGAAGATGGGGAACTTGTCCACGACCACTTCCTTGAAGCCCAGCTTGGAGCCGGAGCCCTTGCCGTACCAGGTGGCCAGCACGAGCACGATGACGGGCAGGAAGAGCACGCGGGTGATGTTGAAGATCTCGCCGACCTTCAGGGTCTTGATGTCCACGGCGTTGAAGGCGAGGCACGCCGCCGCCACCTGGGCGGAGTTGAGGATGCCCGTTCCGGCCCAGGCGCCGAACTGGGTGGGGTTCATGCCCGCCAGCTTGCCGATGGTCGGGAAGGCGAACATGCACAGGATGCCGAAGCCGAGGATGGTGCCGATGGTGTAGGCCATCTCCGAGCACTTGGCCTTGACCACCGGGGCGCAGGCCACCGTGGCGGAAACGCCGCACACGCCCATGCCCGCGGAGAGCACGCCGGTCATGGAGCGGGGCTGCTTGAAGACCTTGCCCAGGAAGAGCACGAAGAACACCGTGCCGAGCACGAAGAAGCCGATGAGCCACACGGAGACCATGCCGAGCTTGGCCAGCTCGGCGAAGGAATACCGCGCACCCAGCAGGATGACGCCCATCTTGAGCACGAAGCGCGCCGTCTTGACGCCGGAGGCCGCGAACTTCGGGATGCCCCAGCTGTTGGTGATGACGATGCCCACCAGGATGCCGAGCACCACGTAGTTGAGGTTCAGCACGTGGTAGATGGAGAAGCCGAGCGCACCGTCCAGGGCGTCGCTGGCGATCATCACCACGGGCTCCAGGAACCAGCGGATGCCCATGGCGAGCATCAGGATGAACAGGATGCCGGGGATGGTCTCCAGCACGAAGGTGTCGAGATTGCTCATGGCCTTGCCCATGCGCGACTGCCGGAGCAGCGCCGCGGCGATGCCGATGCCGCCGCCGATGAAGCTCATGGTCTCCATGAGGTCCACGGCCTTGTGGACGCCGAAGGTCTTCAGCATGCCGTCGAGCGCGCCCATGGCCACGAGCGCACCGTAGACCAGCAGCAGGGCGCTGATGATCCACAAGGGTTTGTTGTCGGGACGTCCGACCGCGTCAGTTGCCATACCTATCCTCTCCTTTTTGATGGTGAGCGAAACGCACTGGGGATAGAGCAAGGGCCGGGCCATTCGCGTCCGAACGCGCAAGCCGTTGTTTTTACTGGCCCTGCATGTTTCCCGATTGTTGCAATTCCGCAAACCGGAGTTAGCATGTAGCCACCTCCGGTTTGCAATTCGGCCTATTTTTCCGGGGAGTTGTGCGAAAGGGGCAAAGTGGGGTAGCATCGCCGGGAGGCGGGCCCGAGCCCGCCGGGGGAGGCGCATGTTTGGAGTGAAAAACCTACAGGCAAAGTTCCTGCTCGGCCTGGCGGCCATCGTCCTGCTGCTCGGGGCGTTCTTCGCCTCCGGGCTCTATTTCCACCTCAACTCCCTGCTCGACTCCCAGGTGCGCGACAAGGCCGACCTCGTGCTCGCCCAGGTCAACTCCGTGCAGACCTACGTGCGCGAGACCCTGCGCCCCAAGATGTTCGCCACCCTGGCCGAGGGCGAGTTCATCATCGAGGCCATGTCCACCTCCTATGTCTCGCGCAAGATCATGGACCGCCTCAACTCCGGCGACATGCGCTACCACTACCGCCGCGTGGCCGAGAACGCCCGCAACCCCGTGTTCGAGGTCAATGCGGACGAGCAGGAGCTGCTCGCCTTCTTCCGCAAATATCCTGAAGCGCTGTTCTGGGAAGGCTACCGCGACATCGGCGGCACCCGCTGCTTCGTCAAGGCCCGCCCGGTGGTCTACAAGCAGTCCTGCCTGACCTGCCACGGCGTGCCCGGGGACGCCCCGGCCGTGCTCCTGGAGCGCTACGGCGCCGAGCGCGGCTTCGCCCACGAGGCGGGCTCCACGGGCGGGGTCGTGGTGGTGGGCATTCCCGTGGAGGCCGCCGTGGGCAAGATCCGCGAGGCCACCGTGGGCTACGCCGCGCTCTACGGCGGCGGCATGATCATCTTTTTCGCGCTGATACAGGGATTCTTCAATCGCCTGGTGGTCCACAACCTCCACCGCCTGACGCACAAGTTCCGCTCGCTGTTCCACGACGAACCCGAGCTGGGCGACATGGAAAAGCTCACCCAGGGAGACGAGATCGAGGAGGTGGTCCAGGGATTGGAGGAACTGGGCGACTACCTCCACGACGTGAACAGCCGCCTCCGGCAGCACACGGGCAACCTGGAGCAGATGGTCCGGGAGCGCACCAGCGAGCTGGAGGCCGAGGCGGGCGAGCGCAGGGCGGACGTGGAGCTCTTCGTCCAGCTGCTGGACGGGCTGAACAAGAGCCATTCCCGCCGCGACCTCTGGCTCCACGCCCTGCCGCTCATCGTGGAGCGCTTCCACGCCAGGGAGGCGAGCCTCGTGTGCCTGCTGGCGTCCCAGACCTTCTACAACTGGCCCCTGGGCACCGACGACCCCAAGCTGCCCGAGAACTGGCGCGCCATCATCGGCGAGTGCCGCCCCGAATGGGACGAGCACCGCGCCTTCATCCCCGTGGGCGCGTCCGACGCCTCCACCGAGGGCATCCTCTGCCTCACCTGGGACGAGGGCACGCGCATCAAGGAGCAGGACAAGAACGTGCTGCGCGCCCTGGGCCAGCAGCTCGGCATCGCCATGGAGAACCTGAGCGCCCTGCACAACCTCCTGCGCCACAAGGGCATGCTCCAGGCCATCGTGGAGGGCATCCGCGATCCGGTGCTGCTCATGGACGGAGCCTGCCGCGTGGTCCTGGCCAACGAGGCCGCGCGCACCCTGGCCGGGAGCTTTGGCGGCTCGTCCTCGGAGCTTTCCTGCTCCGGGCTCTTCGCCCCCGGCGGCGTGCTCGACGGCTGCCCCCTGGAGCGCGCCCTCATCCGGGGCGAGCCCGTCTCCCGCGAGGTGGAAACGGGCGACGGCCGCCTCTTCGTCATCAATGTCTTCCCCGTGGCCGAGGGCACGGCCCAGGAGGGGCGCGGCGTGGTCTACATCCGCGACGTGACCCAGGAAAAGCGCATGATCGAGAGCATGCAGCAGAGCGAGCGCCTGGCCACAGTGGGCCAGCTGGCCGCGGGCCTGGCCCACGAGATGAACAACCCCCTGGGGGTCATCAAGTGCTACGCCGAGCTGCTCAAGGGCGCGGAGCCAGGGCAGGACATCCTCCCCGACGCGGCGGTCATCCTCAAGCACGCCTCCCAGGCCCAGAATGTGCTCCAGGACCTGCTCAACTTCGCCCGGCCCAAGCAGGCCGTGCAGGCCCCGCTCGACCTCCGCGCAGCCGTGCGCGGGGCCATGAGCGTGTTCCGCTTCCAGGCCGAGAAGAAGGGCGTGCGCGTGGAGCGCGAGCTCCCGGCCGACCTCCCCCCGGTCATGGCCAACGAGCAGTCCGTGGAGCAGATCATGGCCAACCTGCTCAAGAACGCCCTGGACGCCGTGCCCGCGCAGGGCGGGCGCATACGCGTGCAGCTGCGCCACCTGGAGGCCGAGGAGGCCATCGAGATACGTGTGGCGGACAACGGCTCCGGCGTGCGCGACGAGGACGTGAAGAAGCTCTTCGACCCCTTCTACACCACCAAGGAGGTGGGCGAGGGCACGGGCCTGGGTCTGGCCATCGTCTACGGCCTCGTGCAGGAGATGGGCGGTACCATCGACATCGAAAACGACGGCGGCGCGGTCTTCGTGGTCGTCATCCCCGTGGTCAACCCGCGCTTCGGAGGTCAGCCGTGAGCAACCCGGTCGGCATACTCATCGTGGACGACGAGCTCGACTTCGCCAACGGCCTGGCCCGGCTGCTCGGCCGCCGCTTCCCCAAGGAGCGCGTGCTGGCAGTGGCCTCCGGGCGCGAGGCCCTGGACGCCCTGGCCAAGGAGCCGTTCGGCGTCATGCTCACGGACCTGAACATGCCCGGCATGGACGGCGAGGAGCTGCTCGGCAGGGCCATCGGCGCGCACCCGGGCCTCAGCGTGGTGGTGCTCACGGCCTACGGCACCGTGGAATCCGCCGTGAAGGCCCTGAAGAACGGGGCCTACGACTTCCTCACCAAGCCCGTGGAGCCCGAGCCCCTGTTCATCGTGGTGGACCGGGGGCGCGAACGCAGCCGCCTGCTGGGCGAGAACGCCCGCCTGCACGAGCTCCTGGCCCGCGAGCAGGGGGCCCACGAGCTCGTGGGCGACAGCTACGCCATCCGCCGCCTCAAGGACGAGGTGGCCGCCGTGGCCGAGTCGGACTACACCGTGCTCATCCGGGGCGAGTCCGGCACGGGCAAGGAGCTCGTGGCCCGGACCATCCACAAGCTCTCCGGCCGCAACGCGGGGCCCATGCTCTGCGTGAACTGCCCGGCCATCCCCGACCAGCTCCTGGAGAGCGAGCTCTTCGGCCACGTCAAGGGCGCCTTCACCGGGGCCGAGCGCGACAGGCGCGGCATCTTCCTCGCCGCCAACGGCGGCACCCTGCTCCTCGACGAGATCGGCGACATCTCCCCCGCCATCCAGACCAAGCTCCTGCGCGTGCTCCAGGAGGGCGAGGTCCGGCCCGTGGGCACCAGCAAGTCCGTAAAGGTGGACGTGCGCATCCTCGCCTCCACCAACCAGCCCCTGGAGGAAAAGGTCCGGGCCAACACCTTCCGCGACGACCTCTACTACCGCCTCAACGTCCTCACCCTCGCCGTGCCCCCCCTGCGCGAGCGCCCCGAGGACGTGGCCATCCTCGCCCGCCACTTCCTGGCCCTCTCCTGCGAGGAGATGGGCGTGAAGGAGAAGACCGTCTCCCCCGAGGTGCTCGCCTACCTCGGCACCAAGCCCTGGCCCGGCAACGTCCGCGAACTCCAGAACTTCATCCGCCGCCTGGCCGTGTTCTCCTCGGGCGTGCGTGTGGAGATGGTCCACGCGCGCTTCGTGGAGGGGGCGCGCCCCGCCCCGGAGGACGAGGCCAAGCCCCTGGGCCCCTACAAGGACGCCAAGGAGCACGTGCTGGACGAGTTCACCCGGGCCTACGTGGAGGAACTCCTGGGCCAGACCGGCGGCAACGTCTCCGAGGCCGCCCGCCAGAGCGGGCTCTCCCGCGTGGCTATCCAAAAGATCCTCAAGCGGCTGGATGTGGAGGCCTCCTCCTTCAGGTGAGGGCGTGAAAATCCCGCGATGGCGTCGTTGCTTCGGGCCGTCCCGGTCCTCGCGTATATCGGTATAAGCTGGGGGCGGGTCGCCCCGCGCGCCTCGCCCTCGCGGTTTTTGTCGCCCTCTCGGGAGGCCGCGTGTAAATGCCGCGTTGGCGGCGGTGG
>JBFWJM010000082.1:0-11426 GCA_050253205.1 Desulfovibrionaceae bacterium | reverse complement strand
CGCCGACGACGAACTCGCCGAAGCTCTGGATGACCGAGCCGGCGGCGGAGGTGCCCTCGTCGCCGTGCAGGAGGATGACGCGGGTGGTGGCCACGTTGAGCGCCAGGCGCAGCATGGTGGTGACCAGCAGCAGCGAGGGGAAGATGGAGAATTCCAGCGGGCTTTCCATGAACATGGAGGTGACGAGCACCACCAGCGCCAGGGAGATGGAGACCGTGAGCATGAAGTCGATGAAAATCGTGGGCAGCGGGATGAGCATCACGAAGAGGATGACCACCACGCCTGCGGCGAGGAGGATGTCGCCCTGCTTGGCGAACTTCTCGTAGTCGATGTTCAGGGCTCGGGCCTTGGTGGGGCTCTGGCTCATATTTTTGACACCTCCGGCGCGGGGCCGTCTTGGGGTTGGTGGCTCTCTGCCGACCGGAAGTGTCTCTATCTCTTAAACTTGTCGAGCTTGGCCAGGATGGTGGCCACGGCTTGGTAGAGTTCTTCCGGGATGGTTTCCCCGATCTCCACCTGTTTATACAAAGCCTGTGCCAGCGGCTTGTCCTCGCGGATGGGAATGTCGTTTTCCTCGGCCACCTCGCGGATGCGCCGGGCGAGGTGGTCGGCTCCCTTGGCCAGCACCATGGGGGCCGGGGCCTCCAGGGGATTGTAGCTGAGCGCCACGGCCAGGTGCGTGGGGTTGGTGATGACCACGTCCGCCTTGGGCACCTGCTCCATCATGCGCTTGGCCATGAATTCCATCATCTTGCGTTGCTGCATGGCCTTGATCTTGGGGTCGCCCTCGGCCTGCTTGCGCTCGTCCTTGATCTCGTCCTTGGTCATCTTGAGCTGTTCGCTGTAGTTCCAGCGGGTGTAGATGAGGTCGATGATGGCGATGATCACGATGGGGATCAGCGCATAGGTGACCATCTTGTAGCCCACGGAGAGGATGTAGACCGCGATGCCCTCGGGGGTCATGTCGAAGAGGGTGGGCAGCTTGGGATACTCCTGGCGGATGACGATGTACGGTGCGATGGCCACGGCGGCGGCCTGGCCCACGCTCTTCAACAGCCGGACCAGTGCCTGAGGGCTGATCATCAGCTTCTTTATCCCGCGCATCACGTTGAACATTTTACCGAATCTCGGCTTCAGCGTGTAGAAGGTCCAGAGCGAGCCCACTTGCAGGCGCATGGCGACGAACGCGGCCGCCATGATCATGAGCATGAACGGCAGGACCATCAGGGCCATGGTCTGCACGGACATGAGAAACAGGCCGTAAACCGTGGCCTTGCTCAATTCCATGCCGATGGCCTTGGTCAGGTACCAGGTGAAGACGGAACGGAGCTGGTCGTCGTAGTAGCCGATGAGCATGCGCAGGGCGATGACGCCGATGAGCAGGCTGATGGCCTTGCCGAGTTCCTGGCCCTTGGCGACGTTGCCCTTCTTGCGCGCGTTCTTGACGCGCTTGGCCGTTGCCTTTTCGGTTTTGCTCGGGTCCTGCTGTCCGAACATGGCGCCCCCGTCAGCCGCCCGAGCCCAGGCGCATGATGTGGTTGAACAGGGCGTCGAGGTGCTGGATGTAGTTGCCCACGAAGTTGCTCAGGATGTCGAACAGGAACCCGAGGAAGAAGAAGCCGACGGAAATCTTGATGGGGAAACCCAGCACCATGACGTGCATTTGCGGGGCGGCCCGGCCGATGAGCGCCAGGGCGAGGTCCACCAGAAACAGCGCCGCCATGATAGGCGCGGCGATGCGGATGGCAAGCACGAACATCTCGGCCGAGAGCACGAAAACCTGCTCGGCCAGGGTCGGGGTGAGCGCGAGCCCCCCCGGCGGGATGAGCTCGAAGCTCTGGCCCAGCGCGCCGATGAGGAACAGCGGCCCTTGCAGGGCCAGGAAGGTGAGCATGGTGATCATGTAGAGAAAGTGGGCGGTGACCGCCTCGTTGGCTCCGGTGATGGGGTCCACCACGTTGACCATGGCGAAGCCCATCTGGAAGCCGATGATCTGCCCCCCTGTCTGCACCGCGGCGAAGAGGAATCGGACCATGAGCCCGAGGGTCAGGCCCAGGAGCGCCTCCCCGGCGATGAGCACGAGGATGAGCCAGGGGCTGGAGGGCATCAGCGTGCCGGGGAAGGATATCCGGGGCCAGATGGCCAGCGTCAGGACGAGGGTCAAGGCGGCCTTCACGGGGTTGGGGGTGGACTGGCCCCCGAAGTACGGCAGCAGGAAGAGCACGATGCTGACGCGAAACAGCGTCAGGTAGAAGCTCATGAGCGTGTTGGGATCGAAATGGAAGATGTCCATGCTTGCCTGCTAGCAAAACCCGGGCCGAAGGACGGGCCAGGGGCGCGGGCCGCCGGGCTTCGGGGTGGTCCGGGCGGGTTTCTCTCGGCGGATGATACAGCGAAAACGCTCCCTTGGGAAGGCTGCGGGGAGCGCAGAGGGCGGCAAGGCGTCGCGGGTCAGTTCAGGATGTAGTGGGAGGGGTCCACGGGCACGCCCGCCAGGCGCACCTCGTAGTGCAGGTGCGGGCCGGTGGAGCGCCCGGTGTTGCCCACGTAGCCGACGAGGTCGCCGCGCTCCACGTTTTGGCCGACCTTGACGGCGAGTTCGTGCAGGTGGCCGAAGCGGGTGAGCATGCTCGAATTGTGTGAAATCTTGACGGAAAGGCCGAAGGAGCCGTCGCGCCCGGAGAAGACGACCTTGCCTGCGGCGGGGGCGTACACCGGGGTGCCCTGCGGGGCGGAGATGTCGATGCCCTTGTGGAACTCGCGCTTGCCCGTGAACTTGGAAGTGCGCCAGCCGAAGGAAGACGTCACCCAGCCCGCTGCGGGCCAGACGGAGGGCGTGGTTTCCACCATGGTCGGGTTGGTGCGCAGCTCCTGGATGATCTCCTGCTGGCGGACCTCCTCCAGCTTGGCCTCGACGTTCAGCTGGTTGAGGAAGTCGTGCATCTTGCGGGCCAGCAGTTCCTGTCGGTAGAGCGGCAGGTAGCCCTCGGAGAAGTCGTCCGCCTGGGGGCCGCCCTGGGGGTTCACCGTGTCCCCGGAATCCTGGTCGATGTTCATCATCACCCGCAGCTTGGAGTCGAAGTTGCGGATGCGCCCGAGGTTTTCCTTCAGGCTGGAGATTTTCTGGGAGAGGGAGAGGAGCTGGGTTTTCTGCTCCTGGACGGTCTTGGAGGTTTCGGCCAGGCCGCGCTGGAGCTTGTTGTGGCTCGTGTAGTAGTCCCAGAGGACCACGTTGCCCGCAGCGAGGGCGACCATGAGGAAGAGGACAGCGAAAACCATCCAGCCGCGCACCTGGAACTTGCGGCAGGACCCTTGGCGGTCTTTGAAAACGACGATCTGGTACCTTCTAAAAAGCATAAATTCCAATTGGTTGGATGTTCCAGGGTCGGCTTTTGAAAGGCCGTCGTTCCGCGTTGCGGATCACTCTATGAGTTGTTCAGGGTCAAGTCAAGCTGATAGCGCCGGACCGCGTTGAAGATTTTGTTTTTCGTGTGTTTACCGTCTGCTGCGAGGCGTTCGATGAGCTCGTGCATGTCGCTTCTGCGGGTGTTGCCGTTGGAGGGGCAGCGGTTGGGCCAGACGGGCAGCCCCCATTGCCGAGCCGCCTGCTTCATGTATTTCTTTTCCACCATGAGCGCCGGGCGGATGAGCCGGAGCTTGCCCTCGAAGAAGGATTCGCTGGCGGCCAGGCCGTCCACGCGCCCGTTCTGGAGCAGGTTCAGGAAAAACGTCTCGGCCAGGTCGTCGGTGTTGTGGCCCAGGGCCAGGTGGGTGAGGCCGTACTGGCGGCAGAGCTCGAAGAGGAGCTTGCGGCGGTTCCAGGCACAGAGGAAGCAGGGCGAGGCCTTGCGGTTGGCCTCGGTGTGGGCCACGGGCCCGTAGTCCGTCAGTTCCACGTGGGCGGCGAGGCCCTCCTCGCGGCACCAGTCCACCAGGGGGGCGTGGCTTTCGGGCTCGAAGCCGGGGTTCACGTGCAGGATCATCAGCTCCATGTCGAACGGCACGATGCGCTTGCGGATGGTCAGCACCTTGGCGAGCACGAAGGAATCCACCCCGCCGGATGCGGCGATGCCGATGCGTGCGCCGTGGGCGACCATGTTCGTGCGTTGCATGACCATGCCCGTGGCGGCGACGCATTTCTTCTGGGCGTAGGTGAACTTCAGGCGCGGCAAGGCATTCTCCTGCGGGCTGGTCGGGTGGGCGGGCCGCCTGTTGGGCGGGGTGTGAACGACCGCGCCCTCCTAGACGATTATCGCTTGACTTGCAAGGGGCGCGCGGGTAAGGATTCCCGTTTGCCCCGAAGGGTGGGGTGCGCCCTTTTTTCGGATGATGCCCTCCCCGGGCATTGACACGGGCGCATCGCGGATTAGTTCATACCAGTTGCCCGGCCGGGGCGTCCAGTCCCGGCTTTCAACGTCAAGGAGACGACATGGCGAGGATCACCGTCGAAGACTGCCTGCAAAAGGTCGGCAACCGCTTCATGATCGTGCAGATGGCCATCAAGCGCGTGAAGCAGTACCGCGAGGGGTACGAGCCGCTGGTGGAGAGCAAGAACAAGGAAATCGTCACCGCCCTGCGCGAGATCGCTGCGGGCAAGGTCATCCCCGACGCCGACGTTCCCGAGGGCGGCGTGTTTCAGCCGGAACTGCACCCCGAAAAGCACTAGCCCATGTCCAAAAGGGATTTTTACGAGATTCTCGGCGTTGCCAAGGACGCCGGAGAGGACGAGATCAAGCGGGCGTATCGCAAGCTCGCCTTCCAATACCATCCCGACCGCAACCCGGACAACGCCGAGGCCGAGGCCAAGTTCAAGGAGGCCGCCGAAGCGTACGACGTGCTGCGCGACGCGGAGAAGCGCCGCCGCTACGACCAGTTCGGCCATGCCGGGGTCGGCAACGGGGACTACGGCCACTTCAGCTCCAACGAAGACATCTTCGGCGCGTTCAGCGACATTTTCGGCGAGTTCTTCGGGTTCGCCGGGGCGGGGCGCGGCGGCCGCTCCCGCGCCAGCGCCGGGGCCGACCTGCGCTACAACCTGACCATCTCCTTCCGGGAGGCGGCCAAGGGCACCGAGGTCGAGCTGGAGATTCCCAAGGACGTGCCCTGCGCCGAGTGTTCGGGCACGGGCGCGCGCAAGGGCACCCAGCCCGAAACCTGCCGCCAGTGCGGCGGGGCCGGGCACGTGCAGCAGTCCCAGGGCTTTTTCCGCATTTCCGTCACCTGCCCTGTCTGCCGGGGGCAGGGGCGGGTCATCACGGACCCGTGCCCCGAGTGTTCCGGCAGGGGCGTCACCCGCGAGACACGCTCGCTCTCCGTGCGCATCCCGGCGGGCATAGACAACGGCTCGCGCCTGCGGCTGCGCGGCGAGGGCGAGGCTGGCGTGCACGGCGGCCCCCCCGGGGACCTCTACGTGGTGGTCTCCGTGGAGCCGGACAAGAAATTCGCCCGCCAGGGCCAGGACCTCGTGGTGCGCCAGGAGATCGGCTTCGTGCAGGCGGCCCTGGGCGAGAAGGTCGAGGTGCCCACCCTGGACGAGCCCGTTACCCTGGACATTCCCAAGGGCACGCAGTCCGGCGAGGTGTTCCGCCTGCGGGGGCTCGGCCTGCCGCACCCCGGCTCCTCCCACAAGGGCGACCTGCTCGTGGACGTGCGGGTGCTGACGCCCACGCGGCTCTCCAAGAAGCAGGAGGAGCTCCTGCGGGAGTTCGCCAAGCTGGAGGACGAAAAGCCCATGAAAAAGGCCAAGGATTTCTTCAAGAAGACCATGGACAAGGTCATGGGGGAGTAGCATGGTCGAGGATCGTCTTTCCCATCTCGACGCCGAGGGCAACGCCCGCATGGTGGACGTGGGCGGCAAGGAGATCACCCGCCGGGTGGCCATAGTGCGCTGCCGGGTGATGCTTTCCGCGCGGACCCTGGAGCTGCTCCAGGAAAAGGCCCTGCCCAAGGGCGATGCCCTGGCCACGGCCAAGATAGCGGGCATCCTCGCGGCCAAGAAGACCCCCGACCTCATCCCCCTGTGCCACCCGCTGCCCGTGAGCTACGCGGACGTGCGCTTTGCCGTGGACGAGGCGGCCCACGCCGTGGACGTGGAGTGCGAGGTGCGCACCACGAGCAACACGGGCGTGGAGATGGAGGCCATGATCGGCGCGCAGATCGCCGCCGCCACCATCTACGACATGGTCAAGGCCGTGCAGAAGGACGTGGTGGTCACGGACCTTCGCCTCATCCACAAGTCGGGCGGCAAGTCCGGCACCTTCAACGCCGAATAATTCCTTCCCTCGCCATCGCGCTTTCCCCGGGGGGCGCGATGGGCGCTTGTCTGGAAATAATTTTCGTGGTTTGTGCTGAATGTCACCGTATGGTGACGTGCTGATTTTTCGCGGTGCTGAAGAGAAAGCCGTCGGAAACCAGCCCCCCCGCAGGCGCGGGCCGTGCATCGGCAGCCGCATCCGCGAGGCGGTCGAAGCCGACGCGAATGACGCGAACGAAACGCCAGGCCCGGCCGCACCCGCCGTGGGGCGGCAAGCACGCCAATCGACAACACACAACCACGAACCCGGAGGAATGCAATGAGCAGCACCGGAGTCAACGAAGCCATCTTCAAGCGCCACAGCGTGCGCACCTACAAGCCCGAACCCCTCACCGGGGAGGAGATCAACGAACTGCTGGAGGCGGCCCGCAACGCCCCCTCCAGCCTGAACACCCAGCCCTGGCGGTTCAAGGTCGTCACCAACCCCGACGACCTGGCCTGGTTCAGCTCCAGCGAGGCCACGCGCGGGCAGAAGTGGCTCGGCAAGGCCCCCTGCATTCTCATCTGCTGCGCGGACATCGGCGGCTATGTGGAGGACGCGCAGTCCGCCGCGTTCTTCCTGCGCGAGCACCAGATTCTTGAAGGAGAGTACCTGGTGGGCATCGAGGAGCTGGTGCGAGACGAAGCGGCCGCCGCCGAGGTCGCCAAGTTCGGGGCCTGCGCCATGAACACGGCCATCGCCGAATCCTTCCTCATGCTCCGGGCCACGGAGATGGGGCTCGGCACCTGCTGGGTGGGCATGTTCAACGAGGCGAACATCAAGGCGCGCTTCGCCATCCCCGAGGGCTACCGCGTGGTCAACGTGCTCGGTGTGGGCCGCCCGGACGAGGCCAAGGTGCCCCTGCGCAAGCGCAAGGCGATGGAGGAAATCGTCTTCTAGGCAGGTTCGGTGGCTCGCTGGCCCAGGCTCGTCCCTGTCCGCCGAAGAGCCGACGCCAAAAGCAACGGGCCCCGGGGCATGTCGCCACGGGGCCCGTCGTTGATTTCTCGCAAGGCCAGGGAGGGCGGCTCGGGTTCGCTACCAGATGGAGCGGACCACCACGCCCTCGTCGGCCATGTACTTCTTGATGCCGGGGATGTCCCACTCGCCGTAGTGCACGATGGAGGCGATGAGCGCGGCGGAGGCCATGCCCTCGGTGACGGCCTCGACCATGTGTTTGGGGTGCCCTGCGCCGCCCGAGGCGATGACGGGAATCTGCACGGCCTTGACGATCTTGCGGGTCAGCTCCAGGTCGTAGCCGTCCTTGGTGCCGTCCGCGTCGATGGAGTTGAGGCAAATCTCTCCCGCGCCGAGCGCTTCGGCCGTGCGGGCCCACTCGATGGCGTCCAGGCCCATGTACTTGCGGCCGCCATGGATGACCACCTCGAAGCCCGAGGGAATCTGCTCGCTCTTCTCCACGCGCTTCACGTCCATGCCCAGCACCACGCACTGGGCACCGAACTGGGCAGCGCCCTCGCTGATGATGTCGGGGTTCTTCACCGCGCCGGAGTTCACGGAGACCTTTTCCGCGCCCGCCACGAGCACGTCGCGCATCTGGCTCACGCTGTTGATGCCGCCGCCCACGGAGAAGGGGATGAATATCTGCTTGGCGACCTGCTCCACCACGTCGAGGAAGATGCCGCGCCCCTCGGAGGAGGCGGTGATGTCGTAGAAGACGATCTCGTCGGCGCCTTGCTCGTAGTAGCGCCGGGCCGTCTCCACCGGGTCGCCGATGTCCACGTTGCCCTGGAACTTGACGCCCTTGGTCAGCCGTCCGTCGCGCACGTCCAGGCAGGGGATGACTCGTTTGCTGAGCATGCTAGGCCACCTCCCGGCAGAAGTTGTGGAAGTTGGAGAGGAGCTTCAGTCCGGGCTTGCCGCTCTTTTCCGGGTGGAACTGCACGGCCCAGAGGCCCCTGCGGCCGTGCACGGAACAGAACGGCCGGCCGTAGACCGTGGTGGCGATGACGAACTCGTCCTTGGGCGCGGGGTAGTAGCTGTGCACGAAGTAGAAGTTCGACTCCGGGGCGATGCCCTCGAAGAGCTCGCATTCCGTTTGCAGCTCCACGGTGTTCCAGCCCATGTGCGGCACGCGGATGGGGATGCCCTCGTAGTCCGTCCAGGAGGGGTTGAACAGCCTGCATTCCCCCGGAATCACGGCAAGGGCCTTGGTGTCGTTCTCCTCGGAATAGTCCAGTAGTATCTGGCAGCCCACGCAGATGCCGAGCACGGGCTTCTCCTGCCAGATGAGCGATTTGAGGATTTCGTCCAGGCCGCCGCCGGTGAGTTCGTCCATGGCTTGCCCGGCCGCGCCCACGCCCGGGAAGATGATCCCCGCCGCCTCGGCGAGCACTTCGGGATCGTTGGTGATCTTGTTGGGGATCTCCAGGTGGTTCAGCGCGCGATGCACGCTGGTCTGGTTGCCCGCCTTGTAGTCGAAGATGGCCAGCATCCGGTCGCTCCTCCTGTGGTTTCCACTGCGACTAGTAAAAATACGGGCGGAAAACAAGCCCTATTCCGGCTCGCTGCCCAGGGATGGCCGCCAAGCGCCGGGGCATTTCCGTAGAAAACTACAAAATTGTATGTCCGTTTCGGTGGGCTTTGCAAAAACGGCGAAATGGAATTCTCGCTCTTATTTGGAATGATTGGAGATTTCATTTCGGCACGTTCGTTGCCTAGGAGAAGGCAAAAGCAAGGAGGTCTGCCGTGTTCTGGGACTATTTCTTCTCGGCCGTGTTGTTGGGTGTCGCCGCCTGCGTGTTCACCATCCTCTTTGTGAAACTCGAACATGCTGACGAGGAAGCGCGGGCCGGCGGCCGTTCCCTTCTGCCCGCCTCGCTGCTGGAGGCAGAGCCCGCCCTGCTCTGGTATCTTCAACCCACCAGGACTACTTCACGGTGACGTTGAGAAAGAGGTCGCCCTTGAAGGGGCCGAGCGAGCGCCCGAGCCCGCGCAGGCGGATCGGCCTGCCGACCTGGAAATCCGCCGGAAGGCGCACCTCGATGGTCCTGGGCCTGGCAAAGCGTGAGCTGATCTCCAGCCGGATGGTCCTGCCCGGGAGCAGGTGGTGCGCGGGGAAGGCCACGGTCTGCTCGTCATCGAGCTGCGAGGCGAACCATTTGCGAATGCGTGTGAGCGGGCCCTGGGAGAGGTCGAGGTTGAGGCTCCTGGAGCCCAGGTTCACCTGCAAATTGCGCTGAACCGCCTGCTTGGGCGGGGCATAGCCGGGCCTGTCGCGCCGGACCTGCTGGTAGATGTCCGCGAAGACCTGCCGGGCGAAGGGGTCATTGAGGATGTCCTTGAGGACCTCCTCCTTCTTGTGGAAGAAGGCCCCCGTGCCGCCGGGCCCGCCGCCCGCTTTTCCTGCCGGGCCTGCCTGGCCTCCTCCGGCGCTCCGGTCCTTCTGGCGGTCGTAGGCCCTGGCCCCCTCCTTGGCCGAGGCCCTGGCCGAGCCCTGGGCCTGCGCTCCGGCCTTGGCCGCCGAGGCCCCGCCGCGCTTCTCCTCCTGCTCCAGGGTGTGCTTGAGCAGCACGTACGCCTCGTTGAGGCGTTGGAATTCCTGCTGAGCCGTGGGGCTGGGGTTCAGGTCCGGGTGCAGGCGGAAGGCCTGCCTGCGGAAGGCGGACTTGACCTCCTCCAGCGTGGAGCTCGGCGGGATGCCGAGTATGCGGTAGCAGTCCTGGACGGTCATCCGCGTGCTCCGGGGGTCAGGACGAGGGGGGCCCGGAGGCGGGGTCGTCGTCCGGCGGGAGGATGAGGGCCACGGCCTCGCAGGCGGGGTCGCTCTTCACCAGGCCGTTGTCCACGAGGTATTGCCGCCCCTGGCGCACGAATTCCGCGAAGCCCGTCTCCGGGTTCACGCCGGGGCAGTATTCCTGGATCATGACCCAGCTGTTCTCGTCCATGAGGTTGCCGCGAAAGAACGGCCAGGCGCGGCAGATGTCCGGCCTGCCGGGATGCACGGTGCAGCCCTTTCCGCGCTTGAAGAACACGCAGTAGCCGTCCTCTCCGGTGCGCACGCAGGGCTTGCCGTGCTGGTCGCGGGCGTAGCGCGCGAGCATTTCCTCCACGCCCAGGCCCAGGAACGCGGCCAGGCGTTCCCTGTCCCGCTGGCCGAGGATGATGCCGCCCTCGCCCTCGCAGCAGTGGCCGCACATCTGGCAGTTGAAGGCGGAGCTCATTTCGCGCCCGCCATGCGCTGGTGGTCCACCATGACGCAGCGATCCTCCACCACCACGATGGGCGCGTCCTTGAGGATGTAGCGCGCCTCGTCGCTGACGATGCCGCTCTGCATCCACACGGCCTTCGGCAGCGGGCGCATGCGGAGCGCCTCGCGGGCGTGGTCCGGGCAGAATTCCGCCCGGCGGAAGAGGTTCACCAGGTCCACGGGCTCGGGAATGTCGAGCAGCGACGGGTAGGTGGGCAGCCCCCAGACGTCCTTGCGCTTGGGGTGCACGGGGATGACCGTGAACCCCGCGCCCATGAGATAGCGGCCTATGCGGTCCACGGGTCGGCCGGGCTTGTCCACCGCTCCCACGACGGCGATGGTCTTGACCTGGGCCAGCAGCGCGGTTAGCTCTTGTGTACTGTGCAGCATGGTTCGTTTCCTTGCGCCACCCGTCCTACAATAAAAGCCGAACGTTGCCTAGCCCGGTCCGAAACCGCGCGGGCATTGCCGATGAATCCCCGTTCCAAAAGGATGCCGAATGTTTGAAGCCCTCGCCACCGTCCCCGAAGCCGAGCTCCTGCGCCGCCGCGAGAACTGCCGCCGCCACCTGGCCGAAACCGCACCCGATGCGGGCGGGCTGCTCGTCTTCTCGCGGCTCAATCTCTACCACCTCACGGGCCACCTCGGCATGGGCTGCCTCTGGCTGCCCATGGAGGGCGAGCCCGTACTTATGCTGCGCAAGGGGGAGGAGCGCGCCCGGCTCGAATCGCCCCTGGCGAACATCCTGCGCTTCAAGTCGTACTCGGAGCTGGCCCCCCTGGCGGCGGAGGCGGGCAGCCCGCTCTCCCCGGTGCTGGCTGTGGAGATGGCCGGGCTCAACTGGCAGCTCGGAGCCATGCTCCAGGCCAAGCTCAAGGGCTTCGAGCTGTGCCAGGGGGACATGGCCCTCTCCCTCTCCCGCTCGC
>JBFWJM010000081.1:0-11533 GCA_050253205.1 Desulfovibrionaceae bacterium | reverse complement strand
ACGCACTCCATTGTGATACCTTCTGTCTCGCCATGTTGGCCTCCTTGTGGCTTAACACGTGCTTACGTGCTTGAGGCATTGTGGCCTCGATTACACGGGAGGCCAACATGGTATTTGAACGGCCTGCAGGACACGGCGAAGGGACGAACGCAGGGGGTGGTTGCGGGAGAGCCCGAGCCGCCGCGCATCACTCGGCGCAGGGCCAGTACCGCAGGGCTCGCTGCCCGCACAGGGCTCGCTGCCCTCGTAGGTTAGCCCCCCCCACGTACGCCACCCCGGCACGTACGCCACCCCCCCCCAGGCTCGCTGCCACTGCGGGGGTGCCCTGGGATGGCGGGTGGTGGGCCGGAAATGGGAGGCGGGGAAGAGGGGAGGGCTGCGAGGGGGCTCTGGCGGGCCGCTAGCAGAGCCCGTCGGAGACGACCTTCTTCTTCATGTGCTGGTAGGCCTTGGGCGTGGCCACGCGGCCGCGCGGCGTGCGCTTGAGGAAGCCGCACTGGATGAGGAACGGCTCGTAGATGTCCTCGATGGTACGGACCTCCTCGGAGCAGGCCACGGCCAGGGTCTTCACCCCCACGGGCCCGCCCGAGAACTGGTCGATGACCACCGAGAGGATCTTCTTGTCCATCTGGTCCAGGCCGATCTCGTCCACGTCGAGCCTGTCCAGGGCGGCCTCGGCCAGCTCGCGGGAGATGACGGCGTGGTTGTCCACCACGGCGAAGTCGCGCACCCGGCGCAGCAACCGCCCGGCGATGCGCGGGGTGCCGCGCGAGCGCGAGCCGATGGCCAACGCGCCGCCTTCGTCGATGGACACGCCGAGGATCTTTGCCGCCCGGCCCACGATCTCGGCCAACTGCCCCGGCTGGTAGAACTCGATGCGGAAGATGCAGCCGAAGCGGTCGCGCAGGGGGGAGGTCAGCAGCCCGAGGCGCGTGGTGGCCCCCACGAGGGTGAAGGGCTCCAGGTCGATCTTCACCGTGCGCGCGCCCGGCCCCTGGCCGATGATCAGGTCGAGCTTGAAGTCCTCCATGGCCGGGTAGAGGATTTCCTCCACCGCTGCGGGCATGCGGTGGATCTCGTCGATGAACAGGATGTCGTGGCGCTGGAGGTTGGTGAGGATGGCCGCGAGGTCGCCGCTTCGCTCCAGCACGGGCCCGGAGGTGGAGACGAGGTTGACCCCCAGCTCCGAGGCCATGATCTGCGCCAGGGTGGTCTTGCCCAGGCCCGGGTTGCCGTAGAACAGCGTGTGGTCCATGGCCCGCTCGCGGGCACGGGAGGCCTCGATGAACACGCCGAGGTTGGCGCGCAGTTCATCCTGGCCGATGAAGTCGGCGAGTCTTCGCGGGCGGATGTCCTCGTCGGCGGGGCAGCGGTTCATGGGCGGTGTCCGGTCAGCGGTTTTGCGCAAGGGCCTTCAGCGCGGCGCGGATGGCCGTGGCCGCGTCGAGGTCGGGATCCTCGTCGAAGAGCGGCCGGACCTCGGCGCGGGCCTCCTCCTCGGAGTACCCCAGGTTCCGCAGGGCCGCAAGGGCGTCCAGGAATTGCGAGGCCGCCCGGCCGGACGGCGTCTCCACCCTGGCCGCGCCCCCGCCCCCGGCGCCCAGGTGCTCGACCTTGTCCTTGAGGAACCAGAGGATCTGCTTGGCGGACTTGGGGCCGATGCCCGGCACGGTGGCCAGGGCGCGTTCGTCCTCGCGCAGGGCGATCTCCCGCAGGCGGTCGGGGCTGAAGCTGGAGAGGATGGCCACGGCCTTCTTGGGCCCGAGCTTGTCGATGGAGATGAGCGCGCGGAAGAGCTCGCGCTCGTCCAGGGAGCCGAACCCGTAGAGGTCGATGGCCTTCTCGCCCACCACGGTGTGGACGTAAAGCTCCAGCTCCTCCCCCCTGGCGGGCAGGCTGGCGAGCACGGAGGTGGGGCAGGCCGCCTCGTAGCCCACGCCGCCGGGCGTGGCCACGAGCACGTGGCGGTCCGAGAAATCCACGAGAACGCCCTTGAGGTACGCGATCATAGTCCCGCCAATCGGCTGAGGCGCCGGTGGTTGAGGTGGCACACGGCCACGGCCAGGGCGTCGGAGGCGTCCTCGGCCCAGTTGGGCCCGCGCACGCCCAGCACCTGCGCGACCATGAAGGCCACCTGGTCCTTGGGCGCGTTGCCCACGCCCACCAGCGCCCGCTTGACCTTGGTGGGCTCGTATTCCGAAACGCCCAGCCCGGCCACGGCGCAGGCGGCCATGGCCGCGCCGCGCGCCTGCCCGAGCTTGAGCGCGGAGCCCGGGTGCTTGGCCACGAAGACGTTCTCGATGGCCGCTTCCACGGGCCCGTGCTCGGCGATGAGCGCGGCCACGCGCTCGAAGATCATGCCCAGGCGCTCCGCCGGGGGCCGCTTGGCGGGCAGGTTGATGGTTCCGGCGGCAACCAGCCCGGCCTGGCCCGAAACCTCGCGCACGATGCCGTAACCCGTGACCCGGCTTCCCGGGTCGAGCCCCAGCACGATGACGCCTCCCGGCCCGGGCCCCGCCACAGGCCTACTCCAGCTCTTCCAGGGCTTCGTCCGGGAAGTCCGCGTTGATGTGCACCTTCTGCACGTCCTCGTTTTCCTCCAGGGCGTCCACCAGGCGGAAAATCTTCTTGGCGGCGTCCACGTCCACGTCGATGTAGTTCTGCGGGATCATGGTCACCTCGGACTCCTCGATCTCGAACCCGGCGGCCTCGAATGCCTGGAGCACGGCCATGAAGTCGCCCGGCTCCGTGAGCACGGTGACGCTGCCGTCCTCCTCGCTCACGTCCTCGGCCCCGGCCTCCAGGGCCACCTCCATCACCGCGTCCTCGGAGTGCTTGGCCGCGTCGAAGGTTATCTGGCCCTTCTTGTCGAACATCCAGGCCACCGCGCCCGCCTCGGCCATGTTGCCGCCGTTCTTGGAGAGCAGGTGCCGGATTTCGGAAACCACGCGGTTCTTGTTGTCCGCGGCCACCTCGATGAGCACGGCCACGCCGCCCGGGGCGTAGCCCTCGTAGGCGGTCTCGAAGAGGTCGCCACCCGCGATCTCGCCGGTGCCCTTCTTGATGGCGTTGTCGATCTTGTCCTTGGGCAGGTTCACCTGCTTGGCCTTCTGGATGGCCAGGCGGAGCGCGGAGTTGTCCTCGGGGTTGCCGCCGCCCGCCTTGGCGGCGAGGATGATGTCCTTGGCGGCCTTGGTGAAGAATTTCGCCTTCTTGGCGTCCTGGCGGCCCTTGCGGTGCTGGATGTTGGCCCATTTGCTGTGTCCGGCCATGATCGTATTCTCCTTTGGGGTCTGTCCGTTGGCGGTGCCCGGTACTCACGGTACTCACGGTACCCATGGAGCGCCCGGTGTCCTCTCCCGGCCCGTGCCGCTCCGGCAGGGGGCTCCCGCTGGGGGAGGGGAGGGCGCGCCGCCCGGTGGATCAGCCCTCGTGGTCAGTCCTGGTTGGTGTCGCGGTGGTGGGGCGGCCGTTCCGGCGTCTGCCCGCCTCCGCGCGCTGTTCCTGCTTGCGTCCTCCCCGGCCGTGCCGGGCGGGAGGGCATTCGCGCCTTTGATTTGTTCTGTCTGGGGTTCACGATGCCCGGGGTTCACATTGCCCTGGTGGCACCGGAAGCGTTGTCCGGGGGGTCGTCCGGGGGCTTGTCGGGCGCATGCAGCGAGCGCGCCCCGGGCCTTCGCCCGGGCCGCTTCCATCCGCCCCAGCGCATATGGAAAACCCCCATCAACATGCAGTCGCCTTTACCCGTCCGCCGGGCGAAAGCCAAGACCCACGATGAACATTTCCTTGGACTCCGCGCGCGAGCTCTTGGGCTTGAAGGTCTTCACCTTGCCGAACAGCGGCCGCAGCGCGTCCGTGTAGCCCTTCACGTCCGGGCCCTCGAAAATCTTGACCACGAAGTGGCCGCCCGGCTTGAGCCGCGCGCAGGCCACCTCCAGCGCCCGCTCGCAGAGCTCCAGCGAGCGCGCCTGGTCCGCGAACTTCACCCCCGTGGTGCGCGGGGCCATGTCGCTCAGCACCAGGTCGAACGGTGCGAGCGGCTCCATGGCCGCCAGCAGTTCCGGGCCCTCCTCGAAGGCATCCGCCACCAGGAAGGTGGTGTTCGGCTCAAAGGCCGTGGCCGTGTCCTGGAGGTCGATGCCGAGCACGCGCCCGCCCTCGCCCACCTTGCGCGAGGCCCAGAGCGTCCACGACCCCGGGGCCGCGCCCAGGTCGAGCACGGTCTGCCCCTTGCGGAAAATCTTGAAACGGCTCTCGATTTCCTGCAACTTGTAGACCGAGCGCGCGGGATAATTGTCCTGCTTGGCCTTTTTGAAGTAGTGGTCTCTGTATTGTTTCATGGTCGCCGCCGGGAAGATACTCCAAAGCGCGAGGGTTGCCAAATCATGAGCCATCGTCCGAACCGCAGCCGCATCCTCAACGAGATCGGCCTGCCCCGGACCCTGCCCTCGGGGGCGGCCTCGTTCCGCAAGGGCGGCGCGGGGCCGGAGGTGCTCTTCTTCGGCCTGGGTCCGGAGCCGGGAAAACTGCCCGCTTACTTCCCGGAGGTCAAGCGCGCACGGTTCGTGGAGTGCCCTGCCTTCGAGGAGCAGATGCCCACGGAGTGGGCCGCCCGAGTCCCGGAGGGCTTTAAGCGGGTGGAGCCCGAGGACCTCTCCCCGGAATGCCTGCGCCGCGCCGTGATCATGCGCTACGCCGAGAACGAGCGCCTCTTTCCGTCCTTCTGGGGCCCGCTGAACGCCCGCCGCTCCCTGGCCCACCTCGGCGCGGCCCCGCTGCCCGAGGGGCGCGCCGTCTGGCTCCCCGGGGAGGACACCGACCTCCTGGCCCGGGAGCTGGAGGTGGCCTTCCAGCTCGAAGGCTTCCAGACCATGCGCGTGAACCCCGAGCGCGGCGAGCGCCCGGAGAACCTGCCCTGGCTGCTTACCCAGCATCGGCCCAGGCTGTTTTTTTCCGTCAATTTCAAGGGGCTCGACTCCTACGGCGGGCTCTATCACCTGCTGCGCCGCTCCGGCGCGCGCGTGGCCGTCTGGTGCGTGGACAACCCCTTCCATCTGCTCACGGGCGTGAAGTCCAATTTCTGGAAGGAGCTCGACCTCTTCGTCACCGACCATTGGTTCATCGAGCCCCTGCGCGAGCTGGGGGCCCAAAGCGTCCATCACCTGCCGCTGGCCGCCAGCCCCGGGCTCTTCAAGACAGTGCAGGCCGCGCATTCCACGCATTCCAAGCAGCAAGCCGACGCATCCCCCGCGCGGGGCAATCTCTCGGGCATCGACGGCCGGCTCGTGTTCGTGGGCCGCAGCGAGTTTCCGCAAAAGCGCGAGTTCTTCTCCGGCGTGCGCGTGGACGAAGCCAATCTCGACGAGGCGCGCGCCCTGCTCGACTCGGGCATTCGCGCGGATTTCGGCTGGTGGGCCCGGCGCGAGGGGGTGGAGCGGCTCTGGCCGGGCAACGGGGTCCGCGCGGCCGGGCTCGGCGCGGAGGAGACAGGCCGCGCCTGGCGCGCGCTCTGCCTCTCCCAGGCCGGGCCGGGGCTCACCGTGATTGGCGACGACGCCTGGAAAACCCTCCTGCCCGAGGGGACCGACGTGCGCGGTCCCGTTGACTACTACACCGAGCTGCCCGAGATCTACCGCCGCGCGGGCTGCGTGCTGAACATGACCAGCCCGCTTTTGCCCTCGGGCCTCACCCAGCGCCACTTCGACGTTTGGACGGCCGGGGGCTTCCTGCTCACGGACGACACCCCCGGGCTCTCCATCTTCCCCGAGGAACTGGTGCGCGAGGTGGCCTTTTCCACGCCCGGGGAGATGCGCGCGCTCTTGGAGCGCCACGGCGGCACCGCCGCGAGCTCCGGCCTGGCAGCGGCCTGGAGGGAGGTCATCCTCTCCGCCCACACCTATCGGCACCGTATAAGCGCCGTCCTCGCCGCCACCGAACTCCAGGGCCGCTGAAAAGGGGCTGTCTGCGGCGCTAAGTGAATTCCAGGCGAGTCTTCGAGCCGTGGAAGACCTTATGCCATTGGTATGCGCAGAGCGTTGCAGCCCCTCGTGGGCAGAAGAGCCCACGTCGGGCCTGAAACCCTCTCGCGCCTGGCATCCAACCCCTTTTGAGCGGCCCCGGGGAGTGTGTGTGGGGCGCACGGTACTGTTCCGTTATCGCTTTGGCGCTCCATGTGGCCCGATCCTCATGTAGCAGGAACGTACACCTCGGCCCGGGCCGCTTCCTTGCGCCTCGCATTACGCCGCTTTTGAGCGGCATCGGGGAGTGTGTGTGGGGCGCGCACGGTACTGTTCCGTTATCGCTTTGGCGCTCGTTGTGGCCCGGTTCCTGCGAATACCACAGGAGCGTAATCCAACTGGCGGTGCACCCCGCACAGGGGACCGGAACGCCTTTCGGCGGTGGAGGGCTCGATCTCACTGCCGCCCAGGGCTCACTGCCGCGCAGGGCCGCCGCCCGTGCAGGGCCCGCCGTCCGCGTAGGGCCGCCGCCCGCGTTGGGCCGCCGCTCTGTGTCGGAGCGATGGAAAAGGGGCTTGCCAAACAGGGGCGTTAGCGGTTATGTCCGTCTTCCGCTCCGGCGTGCCGGGCCCCAGGCCCAGCCGATAGCACCCAGAAGTGGGGACGTAGCTCAGTTGGGAGAGCGCTGCCTTCGCAAGGCAGAAGTCGTGAGTTCAAGTCTCATCGTCTCCACCAGATTTTTTACAGGGTTACGAGTGTCAGGGTGTATAGCTTGGTAGGCCCATTCACCTTTTCACTCACCTTTTCACGGCCACCAGCCCATCGCTGGTGGCCGTTTTCATCTCCACTACCTTGCCTCCGAAGGCTCGATTCACGGCCCTGGAGGCGTCCGTCAGGCTATGCACGTAGCGGCTCGTGGTCGTTATCGACCTGTGCCGCAGAATGAGCTGGATGGTAGGCAGGTCGACCCCTGCCTTGGCCAGGATCGACGCCGAGAGATGGCGGATGGCATGGAAACCGAAGGGCTTGACCTTGGCCGCCTTGCACATCTTCCCCATCATCTTGCTGGCGCTCGTGTAGCCCTTGCCCGTGGTCGGGTTCACGAAGACCCGGTCGGCGAACCCTGTCTCCAGCCGCTGCTCCAGGAGCGTCTCGGCCAGTTCTTCGGTCATGGGCACCCAGTCGAACTCCAGCCCGCCGTCGCGCTTGCGCGTCCAGAGCCGCACGCGGCGGCCCTCGAAGTCCACGTCTGTCCAGCGCAGGCCGAACACCTCGCCCTTTCGCGCAGCCAGGTGCAGGAAGGCCAGCATCATGCGTCGTCGGTGCGGTTGGCGCTCGAAGTGCCCGTACTTCTTCGAGTAGCTCGTGGGCACTTTCTCGGCCTCGCGCACCACGGCCCAGAAGTCGGCCTCGGGCGGCACGTATTTGTCCTGCCGCTCCTCCTTGTAGCGCTCCACGTCCCAGGGGCACTCCCCCTGCACCATCCTGGACCGCTTGGCCCAGGACCACAGGCGCAGGAGGTGCTTGCGGTACGTGTTGGCCCGGTGGCCGCTCTTGTCCGCAGCAACGCCGTCCAGGAAGCGCCGCACCAGGTCGTGGTGCAGATCCCGCGCGCCCATGACCGGACTCACGCCAGGAAATGCCAACAGGGCCTGGAACACGAGCCGCTTATCAGCCACCGTGCCCTCCGATATGCCCTTGGCCACGAGCGCGTCCAGGTGCTTGGTCATGAGCGTGTGCAAGGAGACAATGGGGGTCCGGTCCAGCGAGCACTCTTTCAGCTTCTGCCGAATCAAGACTTCCCATGCCACGGCCTCGCGCCTGGTGGCGCACTTCTTCTCCTTGCGGCGTCCGTCCGGCAGGCTGACCCTGCCGAAGACCTCGTCCTTTCCCGTCTTGGGGTTCCTCCGTTTTATCGGCAAGCGAACCTCCTCCACTGGTGGATCTGAAAACGTCTAAGACTCGATTTTCAAAGAACTGCCACCTGCCCCCGATTTTGACTCCGCCGAGGGCGGCAGCATTGGTGTACACCCACTGGCGGGGCTTGCCAAATGCTTCTGCCACGTCCTGTACGGTGCACTTCGGGCCGAGTTCGGCGATCATGGCTTCTGCGAGTCCCATTTCCCCCCCCTGTATGCGCAGGTGCTAGGCTCGTCCCCGCGCGCCAGGCGCACGGCCTTGGACTTGTCTCTCCAATCGTCATATTGCGGGGCCAGAGGTCCGCTGACGAACACTCCGGAGCATTTGACTCCCATCTGGTGGAGCCGCCTGCAAATGCAGGACGGACAGAGGATGCCACTCCCGTCATCCTCGGGAGCGATCAACCCCCATGCCTCGTCAGGGATGACGAGGTCGGGGAATCCGTTTTCATCGCCGTACATTCGCCCGCAGTCAGCGCACGCGCACGGCAATTCCCTGTTCCGGTAGATCACGCCCCCACCTCCTCACACGCCGCCAAGATGGCCATGCCCAGCATGTATCCGAGCTGCGGCACTACGGCGTCCCCCGCCCCAGAGATTTGAGCCACCCGCTTGGGAACCCCATGAGCCACAAGACGAACTCCGGATTCAGCGGCGGGCACGCGGCGTGCTTTTCCGTCGTGGCAGACGAGGAGTTCGGCATCATTCCAGTGGTCAAGTGGGCCTGCGCCGCCTGCGCCGGGAGAGGCTGGCCGCCAGATCCGAACGTCTGGTTCGGGCCGCCCTTCATCCCGTCCGTCGCTCTGGGCGTGCTCCACACAACATGCGCCCCCTGGTTCGGCAGTTGCTCCCCGCTCTTCTCCCGACCCTTCTTCCTGCGCCCCTGGCTTTCCTGGCTGTTCGGGTGTCTGTAGTCCCTGGCGGCCGGAGTCGCCCAACAACTGGTTTGCACCTGTGTCGATAAACCGTCCCCGGCCTTCGCGCTGCATCCGGCGCGATTGCTGTTCCCGTGCACAGTCGGGGTTGCCCACGCCGCCGTTGCCTCCGCATATGTCGGCCTGTTCTTGTCGTCTCCCGCAAACATCGCCTGCACAACATCCCCGCCTGTCCGGAGTGATTCTGTTGGCGTCGGCCATGCCGACCTCGCCACCGATTTCTGCACCATCCGAATGTTTTTCGCATGCGCAACGGCGTCGTTCAGATTCCGGCTGCGGTCCATGTTTTCCCACCTGTGTCCCTCTCCGCTCCGAAAATCCCTCTCCTGTGGAGTGGGCCACGAAGAATACGCGGTGGCGGATGTGGGGGGCGTTGACTGCGCAAGCCGGAATATCCAGCAGCGCCGCTTGCCCGTCGGGACCGCGCAAAATGTCATATCCAGCCCCTTCCAGGTCAGAAAGAACTCTGCCGACCGCCACGCCGGATTGAGTAGACAGGATTCCAGGAACGTTCTCTGCCACGACCCAACGGGGGCGGACAGCCTGCACAACCTCAAACATTTTCGGCCAGAGGAAACGGTCATCCGCCGTGCCCTTTCGGAGCCCGGCGAGGCTAAATCCCTGGCATGGGAATCCTCCGACGAGGATGTCAACGGGAGCAATGCTTGCGAGGTCGAGGGCATTGATGTCTCCGTAGATTGTCGCGTCCGGCCAGTGGTCGGCCAGCACGGTTTGGCGGTCCGGGTTTTGTTCGACGAACCAGCGGTGCTCGAACCCTGCCCAGGAGAGGCCCAGGTCCAGCCCGCCGATGCCGGAGAAGAGGGAGCCGACGGTCAGCATCAGCACCCCCTCTTCCCGGGGCGGGCCCGTTTGCCCTTTTCTATGGCCCCTAAACGTCTTAAACCTATAATTTCCGAATAGTTGAATGCTGGGCCCATTTTAACGCACCTCCTCCTCGGCGATCTCGGCCAGGCGGCGATGCTCATCGCGCTTGCGCTGGAGCTCGGCTATGAGGGTGGTGGTGGGGGAGGTCATGCAACCTCCTCGGCCTTGCAGAAATCGAACAGGCTCGGAGCTTCGGCATCCTGCTCGGCTGCGCGGAGGTATTTCACGCCGTCCATGAAGTATGAGGTGTTGAGCTCCACGGCGCGACCGCGGCGGCCCAGCCTGATGGCCCTGAAGGGCACGGTCATCAGTCCGCCGAATGGGTCAAAGACGAGCTCACCGGGGTTGCTGTACCGCTCGATGATGCGGTCCACGATGTCGAATTGCAGGGGGCAGACGTGGTTGGCCAGGCCGCGCCGGGCCTGATCGCCGTTGAGGGTGCGCATCCGCGCCACGTCGTGCCACACGTCCGGGTGGTGCGAGCCCGGAGCCAGGGACATGAAGGACGAGGGGAGCACGCCGCGCAGGTCCAACGCCTCGCCGATGCGCACATGCTCTTCGTAGTCGTACACGCCCTGAAGGCTGTGTTCGGTGAACAGGCTGGCCAGGACATCCGGGCCGCACTCGGCAAGCTCGTCCGGCGGCATGAGTCGGTCGCCTCCGGACCTCCAGAATGCGTGCGCGTCCACCTGCCAGCGGGCGCGGGTGTAGTCGTCCTTGGTTTTGGTGACGGGCAGGTCCGCATAGCCCTTGGTGCGGTCCGTCTGTGGCTTACGCATGATGAGGATATATTCCGGGCTGCCCACGCCCATCTTGGTGCCGTCCTTGCACTGCTCGGACCATCCCAGGCGGTACGTCTGGTTGTTCTCGCGCACCACGTCAGTGACGATGGTGATCATGCCCATGTAGTCAAAGCCGTGCTTCTGGCAGTGGAACAGAGCTTCGGCATGGAACGGGCTGACCGTGGGCGCACCCTTGCCGGTGACGTTGCCGAACAAGATTCGGTCCTTGACGTGGCAGGCGTAGATGCGGCCCGGCTTCAGGATGCGCAGGAGCTCCGGCGTCAGGTAGTCCATCTGCTCCCAGAAGTGCGCGTTGCCGTCCGTGTGACCGAAGTCGTTGTACGATGGCGTGTACTCGTAGTGGTTGCTGAACGGGATGGAGGTGTGAATCAGGTCCACGCTGTTTTCGTCCATGGCCATGCACTCCTCGACGCAATCATTGTTCGCTGCCAGAAAGTGCTTCCCGCTCACCTCGATGCGCTCCACGCCGATGGTGCGCACGAGCTCGTCATACATCTCGGTGCTGGACAGGCCGTACTTGCGGATGATCTCGGTCATGGTCTCCATCATCTCCTCATGTTGCCGCCACTTGGCTTTCAGGGTTTCCAGGATGCGCGTTTCGGTTTCGGTGTAGATGATGTGGATGTGGCATTCGCGGGGCTGCTGGAACCGCTGGATTCGGTGCACGGCCTGGATGAAGTCGTTGAACTTGAAACCGATGCCCAAAAACACGGCCTTGGCGCAGTGGCGCTGGAAGTTGCAGCCGGAGCCGGACAGGATAGGCTTGGTGGCGAACCAACGGATGCGGCCCTCGCTGAAGGCCTGGACGCGGCTCTCGCGCTTGTCGAGATCCTGCGAACCGTAGATGTCCACCACGGACGGTAATGCGGCCTTGATGGCGTGCCGCTCCGCTTCCTGATCGTGCCAGTTGACGCAATGTTCATCGTGTCCATCGTCCACGATCTCGACCATCTTCTTGATGCGGGCAGGCAGGCTGGCCTTCTTTTCGCGGCTGGCGTCCTGGAGGGACAAGGCGGCATCGGCCACCAGTTTGA
>JBFWJM010000080.1:0-11580 GCA_050253205.1 Desulfovibrionaceae bacterium | reverse complement strand
GCAGAACACCTCGTAGGTGATGGTGCCCCACCAGTAGGCCAGCTCGTCGGCGCTGACGCTCCCCGCGCCCTCGCCCCCGAGCAGCCAGGCCCGGTCGCCCACCTTTGCCTGCACGACCCCGGTCTCGTCAAGGGGCGTGAGGTCCACGGCGGTCATCTGCATGCACACGCGGCCCACGATGGGCACGCGCGCGCCGTGCAGGCACATGGCCCCCTTGTTGGAGAGCCCGCGCGAGTAGTTGTCCGCGTAGCCCACGCCGATGATGGCGATGCGCATGTCGTACGGGGCGGCGAAGGTCCGGCCGTAGCTCACGGTCTGGCCCTTTTGCAGGGAGCGCACGGCCAGCACCGGGGCCGAGACGGACATGGCCTGGCGCAGCCCCGCCCCGTGGGCTTCCCAGGGAGTGCCCCGGAAGGGGTTGGTGCCGTAGAGCGCCACGCCCGCGCGTTGGAGCTGGTGGTGCGCGCCGGGGTGGGCGAGGATGGCGCCGGAGTTGGCCAGGGTGGCCTCCACCGCGTGCCCGGCCAGGCGCAGCCGCTCCACGCAGCGGGCGAAGCAGGCCTGCTGCTCGGTGACGAAGGCGGCCTGGCCCGGGTCGTCCCCGGTGGCCAGGTGCGAGGAGGCCATGATCGCGCGGAGATTGGGCTCGGCCTGCAACCGGGCAATGACCTCGTCCAGTTCGGCCTCGGTGAAGCCCAGCCGGGCCATGCCCGTCTCGAACTTGAGGCACAGCGGCAGCGGGCCGGACTTGGCAGCCTGGGCGGCCATGCGCTCCAGTTGCTCGAAGTTGCCGATGAAGGGCAGCACGTCGTGCCGGGCCAGGGCCTCGTATTCCCAGCGGTCCACGGGTCCGAGCAGGGAGATGACCCGGCAGGCGGGGCTCACGGCGCTGCTCTCGCGCAGGAGCACGCCCTCCTCCACGGTGCCCACGGCGAAGTCGCGCGCGCCCTCCTTGGCCAGGGCGCGGGAAACCTCCACGAGCCCGTGGCCGTAAGCGTCGGACTTGACCACGGCCAGGGCGTTGCCGCCCGGGTGGTTCATGAGCCGCCAATTGTGGCGGATGGCGTCGAGGTCGATGGCCGCCTCGATCTTGTTGTAGGGGATGTGCATGGATTATTTCCGTTTGAAGAGTTTTTCCAGGTCGTTGGGAGAGAAGGAGACCACGATGGGCCTGCCGTGGGGGCAGTAGTCCCGCTCGGGGCAGGCCAGCCAGGCCTCCAGGAGCGAGAGGGCCTCGTCGTCCGCCAGGGGGGTTCCGGCCTTGATGGCCGACTTGCAGCAGAGCATGGTCCAGAGCGCGTCGAGCCCGCCGCCGCGCACCCCGGCCTCCTCGTCGGCCTGGCCGCTCAGCACGGCGCGAAGGTACTCCCTGGCCCTGCCCGCGTCCAGGGTGGGGGGGATGCCCTCCACGAGCAGCGCGCCCGCGCCCGGGGTCCGCAGGCGGAAGCCCGCCCGTGCCAGCTCCTCCCGGACATCCTGGAAGCGCTCGGCCTCGCTGGGGTGCAGGGCCAGCTCCAGGGGCACGGCCAGGGGCTGGGAGTCGCCCTTCGTGCGCTGGGTGCGCATGGCCGCCAGGAGTATGCGCTCGTGGGCCGCGTGCTGGTCCACGAGAAAGAGGTCCGCGCCCCTGCGGAGCACGAGGTACGTGTCCGCCACCTGGCCGAGGTAGTCGAACCCGCCCAGGGAGCGGGGGGCGCGCGTGGCGCGCACGGCCGTTGCGCTGCTGGGAGATTGCCTGGCGTCGCCGGAGGGGGCGGGTTGCCCCGGCTCCAGGGGCAGGGTGCCCGGCCCGGCGGAGAATTCCCGGTAGCCGCGATATTTTTCATTGTACATGGGCCCGGAGGACGGCCGCGCAGGGGCGTGACGCCCTCCGGACGAGGCGGAGCGGGGCGGGCCGTCGTTCACGTTGCCCGCGTAGCCCATGTTGTCCATGTCGCCCGCGCCTGCCGGGCCATAGGCCGAGGCGGATTCGCCCAGGGCACTGCCGCTTCCGCTTGGGGTGGCACCGCCGTCGTAGAGTGCGGCCCCCACGGAGCCCTGCGTGCCCGGCCCGAGGTCGAGCCCGGCCAGCGCGCGGCTGACCCCCGAGCGCACCAGGCGGAACACGGCGGACTCGTCCGAGAAGCGGACCTCCATCTTGGCGGGGTGGACGTTCACGTCCACCAGGGCGGGGTCCAGCGTGACGAAGAGCACGGCCTGGGGGTGCTCCTTGGAGAGCAGGCGGCCCGTGTACGCCTGGCGCAGGGCGGCCAGCAGGAGCCTGTCCTGCACGGGGCGGCCGTTGACGAAGAGCAGGATGCGGTCGCCCCGGGCCTGGGCCGAGGAGGGCGAGCCCACGAGCCCGCGCATCTCGTAGCCCCCTGCCTCGTGCCCCGTGGTCTCGTGCCCCGTGGTCTCGTCCGCAGTGGCCTCGTGTTCCGTAATCGCATACTCCACTGGCAGCAGCCCAGCGCAGACCGCCGGGGGCCAGAACGCGCCGAGCCTGTCCGCCAGGGACTGCCGCCGGGGCAGGGAAAAGAGCGTGCGCTCCCCGGAGGTGAAGGTGAAGGCCGCTTCCGGATTGGCCAGGGCGATGCGCATGAGCGTTTCCTGGCAGCGCCGGGCCTCCGTGGCCTCGGTTTTGAGAAACTTGAGCCGCGCGGGCACGGAGACGAAGAGATCCTCCACCTCCACGCGCGTGCCCCGGGCCAGGGCGGCCGGGCCGCTTTCCATGGTTTCCCCGGAGTGGACGCGCACGAACTGGGCGTCCGCCCCCTCGAAGGAGGAGGTCACCGTGAGCCGCGACACCGAGGCTATGGAGGGCAGGGCCTCGCCCCGGAAGCCGAAGGAGCGGATGGCCGAGAGCCCGGCCGCGTCCGCGAGCTTGCTGGTGGCGTGCCGGGTGACGGCCAGTTCCAGCTCCCCGGGGGGGATGCCGTGGCCGTCGTCGGCCACCACGATGCGCCCCGCGCCGCCGCGCTCCACGCGCACCTCCACGCGGGAGGCTCCGGCGTCCAGCGCGTTTTCCACCAGTTCCTTGACCACGCTGGACGGGCGCTCCACCACCTCGCCCGCGGCGATCTGGTTCATCAGCGCCGGGGGGAGCACCCGGATGGGCGCGCGTTTTCGGGAAGGAGTTTGCATCATCAGAAGGTCAGGTCGAAGCGCAGGCCGAAGTTGTCCCCGCCGGGGGAGCGGGAATACTCGAAACCGAGTTCGTAGCAGTCGCCGCTCCAGAACACCCCGAGCCGCTTGTCCAGGTCGCGGGCGTTGTCCAGGTCGCGGCGGTACTCCATGGCCAGCACGAGATTCTGCGCGATGTTGAAGTTGCCGCCCAGGCGCAGCACCTGGATGCGGTTGCTGATACGGTATTTGTATTCGTCGCGATCGTCGAGGAAATCGTACCCCAGGAAGACGTCCGAGCCGTCTGTGAAGGTGTAGCCCAGGAGGTTCTCGTGCTCGGTGATGGAGCCGAGATAGGGCGAGAAGTAGGTCTTGGAGGTGAGCCGCAGGCCGCCCAGGGGTTGCAGGGCGATCTCGGCCAAAACGTCGGAGAAGGGCCGACGCTCGTACTCGTCGCGCTCGTCCTTGCGCGTGGCCTCGTTGTAGTCGTAGCTCTGCTCCAGTCGCAGCCGCAGGAAGTCGAGGTAGTCCGTTTCCAGGGTGGGCGCGCCGCCCCCGAGCAGGGAGACGGTCTGGCGCTTGCGGTCGAGCACGTTGGTCAGGGAGTAGGTCAGCTCGCTCTGGCCGAAGGCGCGGTCCAGCTCGTCGAAGTAGGGCAGGTCCGTCTGCCCGGTGCGCCGGGGCTGGTATTCGTAGGAGACGCGCGGGATGACGGAGTGGCGGATGGTCTGCCAGCGGCTCATGCCCACGTTTTCCTCGTTGAGGGCGAGCTCCGGGGCGCCTATGTCGTAGGAGCGGGAAAGCTCGGAGAAGAGCGTGACCCCCGAGAGCAGCGTCAGGGAGTGGGGGTTGTCGTCGTCGCTGGTGTGGTTGCCCTCCACCCGGCCCGAGGCCAGGGTCTGGTTGCCGTCCGTCTCCCATTCGTCCACGTGGTAGAAGTTGTTGCGCAGACCCACGGTGGGGATGGCCGTGAACCAGTCCGTGGAGAGCGGCAGGGAGAGCTCGGGCTGCATGGAGAGGCGGTGGCCCCGGGTGCCGTTCTCGCGTTGGAAGTAGTCGTAGGTGACCTCGTTGTTGAGCTCCAGGGGGGTCTCGCCCAGTTGGTCCTTGAACGAGAAGAACGAGAGCTCCGGCAGCTTCTGGAGCGAGGGGTTGTCCTCCTCGTCGCCGTTGCCGTTCATGTATTCGAGGTTCTGCTTGTATTCGAGCTTGCCGGAAAGGCCGAAGGACTCGTAGTCCCTGGTGAGGAGCGCCACGGAGGTGCGTTCGTTGTCGTCGGCGGGGTCGATGTCGCGGCCGAACTCGTCGAGCATCTCGTCGCGGCTGCGGTTGTAGCCGAGGTAGCCGCGCGAGAATTCTTTGAGGTAGTCCTGGTCCGAGGCGAGGTCCACGTCCACCATGGCGCGCCAGGCCGGGGTGCCGAGGTAGCCGTTGAACTTGCTGCGCCACCACCAGCGGTTGCGGTTGGGCCGCAGGAGCCCGTCGTCGCCCAGGAGCGTGTCGTCGTCCTCGTCGTCTGCGGAGGCGTATACCTCCGCGTCGTTCAGCCAGTCGAACCGCCAGTAGCCCTTGGTGTCGGCGTCGCCCGCGTGGCGCAGCTCCAGCCCCTGGCGGTACCCGCGCGAGCTCATGTAGTCCTGGTAGAAGGTGGCGTCCATGTCGTCGTCCACGGCCCAGTAGTAGGGGATGGTCACCCCCAGGCCGAAGCGCGAGGACGAGGAGATCTCGGGCATGAGCATGCCGCTTCTGCGCTTGCCGCCCGCCGGGAGCTTCATGAACGGGAGGTAGGCCACGGGGAAGTCGCGCACCCGGAAGGTGGTGTGCCAGAGGCGGGTGTAGCCGTCGAGGGTGATGTCGCCCTCCTGGGCGGCGATGGACCATGCGGGCTTCTCCCCGCCGCAGGTGGTCACCTTGGCCTTCTTGAAGGTGTAGGTGTCGCCGGTGTTCTTGCGGATGTACTCCGACTCCACGTAGAGGTGGGGCTTGACCACGAAGACCTTGCCGTTCTTGAGCCAGCCGAGCATGGACACGAGGTCGAACTCGGCCTCCTCGGCCTCCAGGAAGTCGCCCTCCCACATGGCCCGGACGTTGCCCCGGAGCACCACCCAGCCGGACTGGCGGTAGTAGCGGGCGTAGTCGCCTCGCAGGGTGTTCACCCCGTCGGTGAAGGTGCAGGCCCCCTCGGCCTGGACGTACTCGGCGTCGTGGTCCGAGGAGATGCGGTCCGCCGTGAAGGTCCAGCGGCCCTGCTCGTCCGGCGGGGGGGGCTCGGGCGAGAAGGTCAGGTCCGGCCCCTGGGCGTAGAGGCGCTCCTGGTTCATGGCGGGCTCGTCGCCGAAGAGCAGCCACGGCTGCCCCGCCGAGAGGCAGAGCAGCGCGGCGAGCGCCAGGAAGACCGGGAACAGCCGTTGTTTCAATCTAGCCTCGGCTTCTCAGGTACGGGTCGTCCTTGTCCAGGTAGCGCTGCACGTAGTCCCTCGCGCCTTCCTCCAGGGAGGTGAAGGGCGTTTCGTACCCGGCGGCGCGCAGCTTGGCCATGTCCGCCTGGGTGAAATACTGGTACTTGTCGCGGATGAACTCGGGCATGTCGATGTAGGCCACGTCCGGCTCGCGGTCCATGGCCAGGAACACGGCCCGGGCCAGGTCGTTCCAGGTGCGCGCCGTCCCGGTGCCCACGTTGAAGATGCCGTTCACCTCCGTGTGCTCCAGCAGCCACCACATGACGTCCACGCAGTCCTTGATGTAGATGAAGTCGCGCATCTGGCCGCCGTCGGGGTAGTCTTCCCGGTAGGAGCGGAAGAGCCGCAGCCGCCCGGTTTCCAGTATCTGCTTGTGTGCCTTGCAGATGACGCTCTTCATGTCGTCCTTGTGGTATTCGTTGGGGCCGTAGACGTTGAAGAACTTGAGCGAGACCATGCGGTCCATGGCCCCGCCCTTCAGCGCCCAGAGGTCGAAGAGCTGCTTGGAATAGCCGTACATGTTCAGCGGCTTGAGCGCGTCGGTCTTGGCGTGGTCGTCGGAGAAGCCCAGGGTGCCGTCGCCGTAGGTGGCGGCGGAGGAGGCGTTCACGAAGCGCACGCCGTGGTTCAGGGCGAAGCGCGCGAGCATCTGCGTGTAGCGGTAGTTGTTCTCCATCAGGTAGTCGGCGTCGGGCTCGGTGGTGGAGGAGCACGCGCCCATGTGGATGATGCCCTGGGTCTCGAAGGGGTCTTCCCGCTCGACGACGAGCTTCAGGAACTGGTCCTTGTGGATGTAGTCCTCGTACTTGAGGCCCACGAGGTTTTTCCACTTTTCCGAGGTGGAGAGGTTGTCCACGACGAGGATGTCGTCGATGCCCATCTGGTTGAGTTTCCAGACCATGGCCGAGCCGATGAACCCGGCCGCGCCGGTGACGATGTACATGAAAGCTCCTTGCGCAAAGAGTCGGTTGTTTCAGCGGTTCGCTTAACAGACGATATTTACTTATAATCCCGCCCTTGTGCAAGCCGGATTTCCCGGGCCGGGAGGGGGGATGGCCTTTGATTCGGCAGGGTTGGGCGGACTGAAAAAAAATGGAAAAAAAGTCCGTCGCACAGTGCCGGAAACTGCGGCGCACAATGCAAAGATACCAACAAATGTAAGCGAATCCTCTTGCGCAAACATAATCCTTGTTCTAATATCCCGTGTTAGCTCGACTACGAGCGAGCGCCCATCGCCGCCAACCACTAAGGAGACCCTTATGAGAACAAGCACCCGTATTTCCCTCGTCGCATTCGCACTGCTTTCCATCATGGCCTTTGCGGCCACCTCCTACGCGGAGAAGATCGCCAAGGTCGATAACTTCATCCTTTTTGTGGACCACTCCGGTTCCATGGCCCAGAAGGTCGGCGGCGCCAAAAAGATCGACACCGCCAAGAACCTGATCACCGCCATGAACAACGCCATCCCCGAGCTGGGCTACACCTCCGCCGTGTACACCTTCGCCCCTGTGGCCAGTTATTCCCAGCCCGCCACCTACTCCACGGCCGCCGTGCAGTCCGCAGTGGACGGCATCTCCACCGACTACAACATCTTCGGCCGCCAGACCCCCATGGGCAACGGCATCATCGACCTCGACTCCGTGCTCTCCGGCCTGAGCGGCAAGACCGCCGTCATCATGGTCACGGACGGCAACTCCAACAAGGGCGCCGACCCCGTGGCCCAGGCCCAGGCCGTGTACGCCAAGTATGACGGCAAGGTCTGCTTCCATGTCGTCTCCCTGGCCGACACCGCCAACGGGCAGATGGTCATCGACGAGATCCGCGCGCTGAACGGCTGCTCCGTGGCCGCGGACGCCGCCACCCTCATGGGCGACTCCGCCGCGCTGAACAAGTTCGTGGAGGACGTGTTCTGGGCCGAGCAGGCCGCCGCCCCGGCCCCGGTCGAGCCCATGGCCGAGGCCATCGTCATCCGCCTGAACTTCGACTTCGACAAGTACAACATCAAGGACGTGGAAGTGCCCAAGGTCGAGCAGGCCCTCATGCTCATGCAGGAGCGCCCCGGCAAGACCTTCCAGCTTGAGGGCTGGACCGACTCCGTCGGCTCCGACGAGTACAACATGGGCCTCTCCCAGCGCCGCGCCGACTCCGTCAAGAGCTGGCTCGTGGAGCACGGCATGGACGCCGCCCGCATCGACTCCGTGGGCAAGGGCAAGTCCTTCAAGTACGACAACTCCACCAGCGACGGCCGCTTCCAGAACCGCCGCGTGGAAATCCTCATCAAGTAGCGTTGAAAACGGCGAGAAAGGCTGCTAATCAAAAGGTCCGGGGGGCAAGGCTCCCCGGACCTTCCCGTTCAAGCCGCCGAGCCGGGCCGCAGGGGTCGGCCCATATGGGCAGCCCGCCCGTGAGACAAGCCCCCGGAACGCCTCCGGGAACAGCCCGAGGACCAGCAATGAACACGCACGCCCTGCGCATCGGCTTCGCCGCCTTCTGCCTCGCGGCCCTGTGCCTGCCAGCGCTCCCGGCCCTGGCCCAGGAGCCCGTCACCGTGACCCAGACCCCGGGCCAGGCCCCCGCCGGGGCCCAGGGTGGGGAAGAGCCCGTGCTCAGCGCGGAGATGCAGCGCCTGCACACCGACTTCGCAAGCTTTTCCGACTCCTGGGTCGTGCGGCTCAACAATACACACTCCGAAGGCAAGCCCCACGCGAAGACCATCCAGGAAGACGGCCTAGTCAAAACCCGCTACCACCTCATCGAGAAGAAGAGCTCCGTGGTGCGTGAATCCCCCTCCCGCCCCGGGCATTTCTGCGGCATCCTGCGCTACCAGGACACGGTCTACGAATGCCAGGGCGAAACCGAGGCCGCCTGCCTCGAATCCGGCTTCCAGCCCGTGCCGGGCACGGCCATGGGCGTTTCCGAGATATTCCAGTACATGAACGGCGCCTGGCGCTGACCGGGCGCTGAATGGGGCGCGCTGAACGGGCGCTGAAACGGGGGTCCGGGGGCTCCCGCCCCGGCCTGCGGAGCACCACTTGAGCAGCCAGGATGCCGCCCAGGCGCGGCAAACGACTGCCCCATCGCCAGCCGCGCCATCGCCATCAACCGCTTCCCTCCCCGGGCGGCGGCCCGCCTCCCGTGCTTTCCGCGCTCCCGCCCGGTCGTAGCGAAACCCTGTCAATAGTCCATTCCCGTCCTTTTACGCCCCTTTCGTCTTCCATTCTCATCCTGCGCCGAAAACCGGGGCTATGCTCCCGGGAAACACGGCGGCAAACCCGGGAATCGTCCCTGCGCCGCGCAAGCAAAGGATGGAAAACATGATCCACGGACATATGCCCACGGCTGAGGAACCCTACGACCTGCACCTGGAATACGACGGCGAGGGCAGGATACGCCGCAGGGTGGAGCGGGTTTCGGGTAAGCCGCCCCGCGAGCAGTGGTACGAGTACACTGGCGGCAAGCTCCAGACCGTGCGCCCCGACGCGGGCGCGGGTTCGCTGGCCCAGGAGGCGTACCAATACAACCTCCAGGACCAGCGCGTGCAGTCGTGGCACGCGGGCTCGGCCCTCGCGGACTCCGGCGGCGAGATGCGCTACCACTATTCCGGCGGCCGTCTGGCGGGCGTGAACAACGACCAGATTCTGCGCGATGGCAACGACTTCCGCCACGCGCGGCTGCGCGGGGGCGAGGTCGTCGAACGCTACCACTACGCCCCGGACTATCGCCTGCTGCGCGTGGAGAAGCGTGGCCCCGGCACCCCGCTGGTCATCGACTTCGCCCACGACGCCCACGGCCGGCGCCGCGCCAAGTACCTGAACGGCCAGCTTGTGGAGACGTACCAGTGGCTCGACCGCACGCGGCTCGACTCCGCCGTGGTGCGCGGGGTGCCCGTGGACTTCATCCACACCTGGAACAACGACCCCTTGCCCTCGCTCGTGATGTACGGCGACGCGTTCTACCGCCTCTTCTACGACCAGGTGGGCTCGCTGCGCGTGGTTGCCGACGAGTACGGACGAGTGGTAAAGGAAGTGCTGTACGACAGCTTCGGGCGCATTCTGGAGGACACGAACCCGGGCATGCGGGTGCTGCTGGGCTTCGGCGGTGGCCTGCACGACCGGGATTTGGGCCCATACGGCTTGGTCCGGCTTGGCTGGAGGGACTACGACCCCGAGACCGGGCGCTTCACGGCCAAGGACCCCATCGGCCTCGCGGGGGGAGACCCGGACCTGTATGGCTACTGCCTCGATGATCCGGTGAACCTGAAGGACCCCGAGGGGTTGGAGGCGGACTGCCTTTCCCTTGATTTAAACGCCGCTGGTTTCGGATTGAGAGGTGAGCTAGGGGGCGGTGTTTGTTGGGATGACGAAGGTAAAATTCGCGGCATGACCCACATCGACGGAGGTGCTGGTAGCGGCTGGGGTGCAGGAATCTCAGGAACTTGGCAAACAACCAATGCTAAGTCTGTCGATGACCAAGCTGGTCAATCCATGGCGGTTGGCGGAAGCACTAGCAGCCCCAAAACACCATTCTACGGAGCCTCCGTAACTACTGGAGCAGATAAAGTATATGCTGATGAATATGAAGGCGAGGCTTACTCGATAGGTCTTGGATGGGGATCTCCTCTGCCAGCAGAAAATCACGCCATGTTGCAGAACACCATACTCTGGGGTGGAAAATCACAAAAATAGGAGACGCCATGGAGGCCGACAAGGCATCAGTTGTTATTAGCTATCCTCGTTACGGCGTAATTGTTGGACAAATTCTCATGTTCCTTTTTGCGTCGGTTTCCGGGATCGCGATTCTTGTCGGCTTCCTACTGGCCATTTCCGGTCAATTGTTTGCTCTGATGGTGAGTGTGTTTGGCATTTTCTTCATTTTGCTTACGAGTAGATGGTATTACATCCCTGTAGAATTTAACCAGACTCATATAGTGTGTAAGCATCTCCTGTGGACAAGAAAATTACCAATCAAGAATATTACATGGATAAATATAAACACGTATGACATGATGACTTGGAATTTCAAAACGGTTGAACATGAATCCATCCTCATGAAGGTCAATGGTGTATTTTTGAAGTATGTAAGCTTTTTGCATTTGCCGAAAAGCGATGGCGCTGGTGAATATCTGACCAGTCGAATAGGAGAATCGAAGTCTGTATGTTGAATTTCTTATTTTATGCGATCTTCTTGGATGTGGTGTTTTGAGCAGTTGGTACGTTCTCTGATGCGACGGGTTGTACAGAGGCGATATTCTCAGACAGTACCTCCCCAGGCGGAGACCCGGACCTGTACGGCTACCGCCTCGATGATCCGGTGAACCTGAAGGACCCCGAGGGGTTGTCGTCAATTGAATACAACGATGCTGAGAAAGAGCTCATAATTCGCGAGGCTGACAATACACGTTGGCGTTTCCCGGCTGACAATCAAACGGTTCGAGGGCAAGAGCCATACCCAGGAGGCAATCACCCATATTCATGGCACAGTGAGCATAAAGGTGCCGATGCCGACAGCTCGTATGGATCGAACGGGAACTTCATCTTTGAAGTTGAAGGACGCACTGGCATGGGAGTGCATGCTGGACGAGCCAACAAAGGCGGTGTCCATCACCCTACATATGGTTGCATCAGGACGACGGATGAAGCAACAAAGAGAATTTCCGAAGTGCATCGGACTGATCCCTTGAAAATGCTTTATGTGCGCCGAGCGGAAGATGACAGTGAGCCGGATACCTGGAGTCGCTAATAAGCGTGCCCTCCGCAGCATTCAGCGGAGGGCACAATAAAGCTGGATGGATTGATGCGAAATATTATATTTCTTTTCGCGGTGTTGTTTGTTCCCGCTGTTTCTTTTGCACAAGGCGATGCTGCCAGGCTCAAGCAGGCCTGTCTTGAGGAGATATTGACAGCTGACGCGGGATGCCTTTCCGATGACAAGACAATGCAATTATTCAGAATTGTTATGCAATCATTGCACAGCCGCGATGCTCATGTTCTCTGTGAAGCCTATCGGAATGCTGCTCTTA
>JBFWJM010000079.1:0-11875 GCA_050253205.1 Desulfovibrionaceae bacterium | reverse complement strand
GCTCGCGCCTCAACTGCCAGAGGGATTCACCTTTGGTCTCGCAGAGGAGCGCCATATCCCCTCTCTCACGGCCATGAGTCGCGATCTTTTTACCCATAGTCGCTACGTGTTCGACGAACATTTCGATACGGAGAAGGTCAACAGTTTTTATAGTGGCTGGGTGGAGAAGAGTGTGCGCGGGCAACTTGACGACGAATGCTGGTGCCTCTTCGACCTGCACCGCCCCGTGGCCTTCTGCACCCTGCGCTACGGCAAGGAGAAGGCGGCCAATATAGGCGTCCTCGGGCTCGACGATCTGTACCAGGGGCGGGGCCTTGGAAAACGGCTGCTGCAATGCCTGTTCAACCAGCTCCTCGAACTCGACGTGAAGACCCTCACCGTAGTCACGCAGGGGCGCAACATACCGGCGCAAAACCTCTACCAGTCCGTTGGCTTCCGCACCAAGGCCACCCAGCTATGGTACCACAAGTGGTGTTGAGCACGGCGGGCTGATTCCGTTTCGGAGCAAACGATGGCAACCGAACGTACCATGGCCACGCAAGAGCGCGCCAAGGCCCGCATCCCCGGCCTCACGCAACTTCTCTCCAAACGGCCGGACCGCTTTTCCATGGGGGTCTGGCCTGCCTATTACAGCAAGGCCAAGGGTGCCGAGGTCTGGGACCTGGACGGCAACAAATACCTCGACATGAGCATCGGCGGCATCGGTGCCACGGTGCTCGGCTATGCCGATCCGGACGTGGATGCGGCGGTCATCAAGGCCATTCATGGAGGCGTGGCCTCCTCGCTCAATTGCCCGGAGGAGGTGGACCTGGCCGAGCGGCTCTGCGGGCTGCACCCCTGGGCGGATATGGTCCGCTATACCCGTGCGGGCGGCGAGGCCATGACCGTGGCCGTGCGCATCGCCCGGGCCAAGACCGGGCGCGACGTGGTGGCGTTTTGCGGCTATCACGGCTGGCACGATTGGTACCTTGCGGCCAACGTGGGCACGGAAAACGCCCTGGGAGAGCATCTCATCGCCGGGTTGGACCCGGCCGGGGTGCCCCGGGGGCTGGCGGGCACGGCCCTGCCCTTCAACTACAACCGCCTGGACGAGCTGGAGGCCATTGTGGCCGCCCACGGCAAGGACCTCGCGGCCATCGTCATGGAGCCCATCCGCAACTTCGACCCCGACCCGGCATTCATCGCCGGGGTGGAGCGCCTGGCCCGGGAAACCGGGGCCGTCTGGATTCTGGACGAGATTTCGGCGGGCTTCCGCTTCCGGGCCGGGGGGGCGCATGTGGTCCTGTACCCCCAGCACACCCCGGACATGGCCGTGTTCTCCAAGGCGCTGGGCAACGGCTACCCCATCTCGGCCATCATCGGCACGGCCGAGGTCATGGACGCGGCCCAGCACACGTTCATCAGTTCCACCAACTGGACCGAGCGCACCGGCCTGGCCGCCGCCCTGGCGACCATCGACAAGTATGAGGCCAACAACGTGCAGGACCACCTCAACAAGCTGGGCGGCATGGTGCAGGAAGGCTGGCGCGAGGCTGGAACGCGGCACGGGCTGGCACTGCATGCCGGGGGCATGAAGGCCATGAGCCACTTCGCTTTCGAGCATCCTGACGCGCGCTTCCTGAAGGCATATTACGTGCAGCTCATGCTGGATCGGGGCATCCTCGCCTCGGACCTGTTCTATGCCATGTTCGCGCATACCGATGCCGACGTGGACCGCTACCTGGCCGCCACGGACGAGGCGTTCGCGGAGATCGCCCGGGCCCTGGAAGCCGGAAACCTCAATGCCCAGCTGCGCGGCGAGCCCTCCCTGGTGGGCTTCAAGCGCCTGGCTTAGAGGAAGCAACGAGGAGACGGACATGAAGGTCATCGCCATACTTCAGGCGCGCATGGGCTCCACCCGGCTGCCCGGCAAGGTACTTCGGCCCATACTGGGCAAACCCATGATCGAATGGATGTTTCGGCAGTTGGCGTCCTGCACGGGGATAGACGAATTTATTCTGGCCACCACGACGGCCAGCTCAGATGATGCGGTGGGTGCCTGGGCCGAAGAGCACGGAGTGCGACTCTACCGCGGCTCGGAGCAGGATGTGCTGGATCGATACTACCAGGCCGCTCTGGCGGTCGGCCTGGGGAAAGGGGACATCGTGGTTCGTATGACCTGCGACTGCCCGCTCATCCAGCCCGACCTGTGCGACAGAGCTGTGGAGGAATTTCGCTCCGGCGGGTACGATTATCTATACACCGGGCCTCTTTATGCGGAAGGGTTAGACTGTGAAGTGATGACTTTCGACGTGCTCGCCCGTTCCTGGCGTGAAACCACGCTCCCCTCAGACCGAGAACACGTGACGTTGTACATACGAGAGCGGACGGATATCTTCAAGCTGCGGTTCATGGATAACAAGACCGACGATGGTCATTACCGTGTTACAGTGGACGAGGCGATAGATTTCCAGGTGGTCTCGGCGATCATCGAGGCCCTGTACGATCCGGCCGAGCCCTTTATTCGGATCGATGCCGTGAAGGACTGGCTCAAGACTCATCCAGAGGTCATGGCCCTTAATTCCCATGTAATTCGAAACGAGGGTACTCTGAAATCGCTCAAGAAAGACGGTAGGCTACCCTGAAAGGCGTGAGCCGAGCAAGGTGGCTCATACCAGCAGAGGAGTGTAGAAATACTCCCCTGCGAAGCCGCTGTTCTCGGCGAGTGCGGGTGCTTTTTCGAGTGCGGCGCGAAAGTCGCTCCAATCCACGACAGCTCTGTTCTGCGCATCATACCCGACGGAAATCACGGCGCACCTATGGCCGAGGGCTGCCAGCGCGAGCGGTTCCACCGGGGGTTCATCGTCGAAGAGAAAGAGCACGATGGGCTTTTGCGTGGTCACCGCGAGGTTAAAGGTGGTGCTACGCGGGCTACGGAAGAGCAGAATGTCCGCTTCTGCTTGAGCCAGGGCGAACGGCTGGCTCACGAGCTCCGCGCCGATTCGCGTGGCATAATCCGCCGGGGCAGGGGAGGGGGTCTCTGGGTGCGTCTGATGTATGGGATGAAAGCCCCACTCCGCTAGCTTGCCGAGCACTCTAGCCTCGAAGTCGATCATGCCCAATGCCGATATAGGCAGCATGTTGATGCACCAGTCGTTGCGATAGATACCTCCAACATACATGACTCGGCGGCGCACGAGCTCTGCTTGTTCGGGCGGTGTCCAAGGGACGGGGCGTTCTCCTAAGGATTCGAGGGAGGTGATCGCGGGTGGCTCGTCCTCATACAGATTCGTCCCGGTCATGGCCTTGCGGAAACCTCCTTCCTGGGCTGCACGATACGTGCCGACCCGCTGGCAGCGAAACGCCTCTGATAGCGCCAGATCAGGCCAAACCAGGTAGCCCAGGCCTCCGGCGTGGTCATGTCCGATGGTTTCACCGTCCTTTTCGTTGACAGCAAGGCGGAGCATTCGCTCCCATACGTTGCCACCGGAACCGGACCAGAGTGTTGCAGGGAGCGGACGTTGTCGCAGTGCGGTTATGTAAGCGGTCACCAGCGAGGTCGAGCGCAGTGCTTGGGTTTCTAGCCATTGCGCGCAGACCTCGGGCATGGAATCGCCGCCTAGTTCAAAGGCCTCGCCCGCCAGATCCATGACCTGCCGCAGCAGCGCAGTGCTGAGGGCCCCGGGCCGAGGGCCGACGGGAGAGGCGTCACGAAACCAGACGGCTGCGGGGATGTAGACAACCTTTTGTGCCGTGTGTTGCGCATGCACGCGGTGGATGCCGCCCCTGTGGAGAGTCACTACCGAGTTTTTCAGGATTCGGCGTGAGGGCGAGGCGAGATGAATGCGTATCGGGGGATTGGCCAGAAGGTTCGGCGTCGGTGCCGATTTAACTTTCTGGGGGGGGGGCGAAGGAGAGAACATTCGGCGCAAGCCGTCGAGCCTGCGGCGGACCGTCTCGCGAAAAGTGCGACGAGGATAGCCCTGAACAAGGGTCCGCAGGTGCGGTGAGTCGGGGATGGGGGTGCCCTGCTCCAGTGCCTTCCAAACAAAGTGGTTGTCGGGAATGAGCACCGGAATTCCCGCTCTTTTTGCTCCAGAGAGCAGATAGTGCGCCATGAACATGGTTAAAAAGTTCTGGATCAACCCCCCGGAGATGATCATGAGCTCCTTGTGTCCTGCAAGGTTCGTCTGCTCCGCGCTACGCAGCAACGGAACGAGTCCGTGCAACAACGCTGCCCCGGCCTTCCGTGTTTGGAGGAAGGAAAGCGGTAACAGGAAAGGAGTTGCTCCCGCATGTGGATCCGCATGAATGGACGCGGGATCGAGAAACAGGTGGGGACTGGGCATGTATGTCCTTGGTTCTGAGGAGTCGGGCGTGGCCGGACTAGAGTGGGCGCACGAGGAAGTATGGATCCCGTTCAAGCTCGGGGACCAGGGCTTGAAACATGCTGCGGCATGAAATCCAGCTGAATTCCATCCCCATACACGTTTCCCTGCGCAAAGCTCCCTGCTTGAGCAGTCGTGCTTTGATCTTCGGCCAGTCCAATCCGACCGAGGCAGCTTTCGCGCGGCAAAAAAACGTGTAGTCCATCCGTCGGCTCCTGCCATCAGCCAAACGCACCTCACCGGGGAAGTGCCTGTCGCATCGGTAGGGGACCTGGGTCAAGCGTTCCAGATAATGCACATGGGTTGCCACATACGGATCAATGTCAACCGTTACAATCACCGCGTCCCTTTTATGCATATGCTCGTCCAGACAGTTCGAACCGAAGGCTGTTGTTTGGTCCGCACCCCAATTCGCGATGTTGCCGATGGGGCAAAGCACGCTAAAAAGTGGATTGTTTGTTCTGTAAACATCTGGAATCAATCGTATTTCCTCTGAAAAACGGCCGACCTCGGATGGGGTGGAGAGCACATCGAAGACCCTTGTGGAGGTGTAGCTGTAAGTGAAACTCGGCACCAGGACGGCTTCAGGATCGAATGCCGCGAACGCGGCCAGCAAAGACCGTGCGGCTCGCGGGTACGTCTGTTCCAGAGAAGCCGCCACGCCCTTGAGCCGCACGTGCAGATACAGCGCCCGGCCGCGGGGCAGTCCGGATCGGTTCAGGGCTTTAACGAGCTTGGGGGGAGTTCTCACGTTCTGGTCCATCACTCCCCGCATTTGCCCTCTCGGGCGCACGGCTCCAGAGGCTTTCGAGCAGTCAACACCAGGGTTTCGAAATGTTCTTCACCCTGATGGTAGGTGCGCATGGCCAGTTCATGCTGTTCCAGTTCAAGTCCCACTTCCTGAAGCATTTTTTGTGCCTGGGGGATGGAGAGAAAGCAGAAGACGGGGTTCCCGGAATAAGGGCTGCGATCCCTTTGAATCTCGCACAGGGTCTGCGCGTCTATCCGTTCCTCGGTGCAATGTCGAAATGCGTCGCTCCCGGTGCCGGGATGAAAGCTGAAGAACCGTCCCCCAGGTTTGAGCAGTCGTTCTATGGAGCTATATGCCTCCACATGTTGCGCGAAGGGGAGGTGATGGGTGCAGTAAATGTCTATGACGGCATCGAACGACCCCTTTTCAAGGGGCGGGTTCAAAATGTTGCCTTCCACAAGCGTGGCGGGAGGACAGCACCTCCTGCTTATGGTGTCTCTGGAGAGTTCAAGCGCTTGCGAACAAATGTCGAGTCCAGTGACATCGAAGCCCTCCCATGTGAGCATCCAGAGGTTGCCGCCCACGCCCACGCCCACCTCCAGAAGGCGTGTCTTGGCCCTTTCCTCGCGCGGGAGGTGGCCGAAGGTTCCGAAGATGAACCGACAAAGCTCTTCATTCGGGTAGGCGCGCTGGGCCTTTTCGCCCTGGGTCTGGTAGAGGTCCCGGTAAAAGCACTCAACCTTCTGATTGGCTGTATCATTCATGGTCGCTGTCCGTGGTTGGGATGTACTTGTAGCGCAGCATGTCCTGGCGGGCTGAGGATTCGATCATGGCCGTTTCCTCGGGATCAATCCGCCCGCGCCAGATGCCGACGGAATTCTGATCCACCGCGCCTGGACTGCGTTCATGGAAGCTGGAAAAGCCGCTTCGTCCGTGAAGGATGGTCTTCCATGAAGGTGCTGGTGAATCATCGACGTACTCCAGGCAGGTATCGTAATCCAGCTCGATGAACCCGGCCAACCGCCGCATGGTTTCCTTGCAGCTGGCGACGAGGTCCTCATAACGCAGCAAGGTGAATGATCCTGGGGCGATCTGTGCATTGTGTCTGGCCTTTCGCAGCATGTGTTGCCAGTTTCGAACAAAATAGCCCGCAGGCCCGAGCTTATCGGTGTCTGTTGGATAGGGCCAGTCGTCCGGGCATTGCGAGGCGAACGCGCGGAGCTTTGCCGGATCTATTCCGTAGGCGTTGGCCAGCGCTTTTTCGTCCGCGTACGGAGGGTTGGAACCGCGCATCGCCTCAAGTTCGGTCTGAAAGTGCCGCCCGACGTTGATTCGGTATTGACGTGGTCCGAGGTCGAGTCCGTTCATGTCCGCGAGTTTCTTCCATGAACACCACGCATCCCGCGGATCGCGCACCAGGAAGATCATGCGCTGGTCGGGAAACCATTTCTCGGCCTTGTGCAGGAGAAATTCAAGATTGTGGTTTTTTTCGATGAAGTGGGTGAGGCTCTCCGTGGCGCGGTTCATGGTTTGCGCCAGCGCGCGAACGAAGACGGCGACGGCCTCGGGATAGTCGTCGATTCCTTCGAGATCCTTCTTCAGGATGGAGAGGAGAGCGTCTCGGGGAATGAAGCCGGAAGCGATGAATTCCGCGCAGTCGGCCATGGCTCCGGGCCGGGCTGCCGGGCTCGACTTTGCCCACGCAGGAGGCATGGAACGGAGGAAATTGGCCTTGCCAGTGTCTGGCATGGCGAGCAGGCGCGGATGCCCCGCAAAGAGGCGGTGCAGGAGGTTGGTCCCGGAGCGCGGGCCTCCGGTGATGAATACGGCTCGGGGAAGGAAGCGGGTCATGCTCTGTTGCTCCGCGCGGCTTCACGTTCCAGAACGTGCAGCGCCGTCTGTCCGTGTTTTTGTTGGAACGATTCGTCGCATGGCAGGCAGAGGCAGGGTTTGTGGTCTGGGGCCAGCATGTTTCTCGCCATGTCGAAGGAGTATATGGCGGAGGGCACGCCTGCTTCGGCAAGGGAGTTCCTGATCCTTTCAAGCGTTGGCAGGCCAGCATGCAGCGGTATCACGTAGGGCGTGACTCCTTCTGCCTCAAGATGGTCGCACAGACCAGACGGCTCCACCGCCGTTCTGACGTTTGCGTAAAACGCTCTGCGCTTTCCCAGCAGGCTGGGGATATCAATGTCGTTGAGCGCCCGAGCGGCCGGGCCAGGGCCGGTGGCCAGGTGATAGACGGAGTAGCTCATGTTGATCGCGGCAAGGCGGGACGCTGGGGTCGAAAACAGCGGGCGAGCCTCATGATAAGCTTTGGTCAGTTCTTTGAAAACGCGGAGCCAGCGTTTGCCTGAAGGTTGTTTTTTTGCCCAAACCCTGAAGCCTTCCCCTCCGCGCACCGCGCCAAGAGGCGGCAGCGGGAAGAATTTGGAGAGGCTGTGGATGGCGTAATCGCCCAGCGTGCCGCACAAGCCGAGAGGGTGGCTGCTTTCCAGGCAGTGGGCGCAGTCCTCCACCACCAGCCAGCCGTGCTTTAGTGCCTCGGCGAGAATTGCCTCCATATCCTGCGGGAAGCCATATTGGTGGTAAACAAGGATCGCTTTCGTTCGATTTGTGGGCACGGGAGTGGTCTGAGCGGAAATCTGAATGATGTTGTAGACCCAGTAGCCCAGTTTTCTCGGAACGAGAATGTCATGCTCTTTCGGAGCCAGTACCCCGGTTTGGAGCATGTGCGAAAGGACGAGATGCAGCGCGCTCTTTCCCGAGCCTGTCACGATGCAGTCCATAGGCAGGGGAGCGACGGGAGAGAGGCTTGCCGTGGGTTTGAAGGCCGAAGCCATTGCGACCCGAAAAGTCTGGGGGGCGACTGGGGCGAAAACCGGGATCATAACTGTTCGCCTGGAGCCTCCACATCCTGTCCCGTGACCATGCAGCTCTCCAGCCTTCTGGCGAGGAGGCTGCGGCGTTCGTCGTGCAGGTCTTCGGCCAGTTTGAGATCCAGAAACCCTTCAAATTCTATGTAGGGCAGCAAATCGCCACCAAACCGGTCTTTGAAATCGGCGATCGTGATCATTTTGTCAGTCACCTCCGAATCGATCTGGCACGAATGGTAGCGGACACCGACGTAATAGCGGCGAAGTTGCTGCTGAGCATAGTGGAGTATGGCGGAAAACTCCAGCAGCTGCCTCGGCGAATGGTCTTGTTGTACTTCCGGGAGGTTTGCCTGCGACCAGCCAAAGGCGGTGTCCCTGTGTCGGCCGCAGTAAAGAACGGACACCGGATTACCATCGAGCATGGCGAAGAAATAGTCCGCCTTTCCCGCTTCAACAAGTTCATTCATGATTTCGAAGCTCTCGTCCGGCCGTGTCTGCCTTCCTGCCGCCTTGAAATGCAGGTCTCGGTATGTCTTCGTGGCAGCGGCAATGTCGGGGCTTCCTGCGGAGACACTCTGGACGCTCATTCCCCGTTTGCGTTCGCGGTTCACGTGTCGACGGTGATATTTGCTCATGTTGGCCGCAAGCTCCTCCTCGCCGATGGTCAGATCCACCACCACCGAGTGGAAAGGCTTTGCAGTGAAGCCGTAGGCGAGGGGGGTCAGCAATCCAGCCGCCCCGCCTGCGGTTCCCGTGCTGTCCAGCGAGAGCGGATTGCGCTGCATGAGCATGCGGGAGACGCCGCGCTCCCGGCACATGGAGAGCAGGGCTGAGTACGCCGCGTCCGCTATGGCGCGGTAGCGGCTCGGGCGCTCCTTGCGAATTGCCGGGCAGGCCATGGGATAGCCTGCAAGGCTGAGTTCCAAGATAGTGCTGCCAAGCAGTTCACGTCTGCTGAACATGGCGGGGACCACAGCGAGGGCCTGGCTCTGGTCCATAAGCAGGAAGGATCCGTTTTCGACTTCTGGGCATGTTTGTTGGTAATATTCAAGTTTCCAATGGGTGTGCAGAAAGGTGGCTTCACCCAGGGGGGCGATGAGCGCGTCCCAATGGTCCCGACTCATTTCGTCAAAGCGTTTGAGGTTCAAGATAGTCCTCCCGTTGTCTCGACTTCACCCCGTATCACCGGACTTTTTCGCCTGTGATCCCATATGGAGGATTTAATGGCCGCGGCGTATGCCTCGCTCGCACCGCCCTTGACAGGAGAGATGTAGCGCTCGAAGAGCTCCCTTCGCCGCTGCATCACCTCGGGGGAAACTTGCGGCGCGGCCAGCCGGGAAAACATCAGTCGGCTCATGTGTTCGCGGCTTTCGGCGATGTCGAAGGCGTCGAAGTATTCCCGCAAGAGGACGTATTCGCCGTATTCCTCTTCCGTTGCCTCCGCGAAATGGGGGATGATCACCGGTTTGCCCGCGATGGCCGCCTCGCACAGGACAGTCGAGCCGAAGCCCACCACCACCTCGGAGTCCAAAATAGCCTCCTGCGGGTTCACATTCGGGTCCACCACGAGGTTCGGGATGTCTGCCCGGTTGAGCCCCTCCTGCTCTAGGGTGAAGTCGATCTCCTCGATCCAGTTGCCGCCCCACTTGGGCTTGATGAGGAAATCCAGCTCGGGGTGTTCCAGCGCGGCCCTGGCAAACTCCTGGTGCACTTCGTCGAACAGCCGCACGAAGCCCACGTCGCGTCCCGGGGTGAAGTCCGTGCACAACTGGGGGGTGAGCGCGCAGGGCACGAAGCTGAAGAGGGTTATCAGCGGACGTTTGCGCTCGCGAGCGGCCCCTTCGGCCAGCTTGCGCAGAAACGGGTCCATGCGCATGCAGCCCGGGGCGGAGATGCGCTCCGGTTCCACCAGCCCGCAGTCGATGAAGGTTTTTCTCGTGGTCTCGTTGTGCACGAGGATGTGCGTGCCCGGAAAGTCCTTGAGGGCCAGGCCGAGGTTGGTCTGGAGCTCGACGTCCTTCTCGCTCGCCTGGAAGCATTCGCGGTAGATCACGACATACGGAAACCGCAGTTCGCCGAGAACCGCGCAATAGTCCCAGTCGTCCAGATAATAGGTGGCCGCACCGAGCACGCAGTCCACCCCGAGGTACTTGAGCAGCGAGGGGAGGATGGTGCGCAGCACCTCGCGCGCGCCTTGTTGCTTCTTCCAGAGTTCGCTGCCCTTTTCGGGGTGATAGTAGGAGTGGTCGGGCTTGAAATCGCGTCCCCAGGAGAGCTCCAGCAGCTTCTGCTGCCAGCCCTTCTCGAAGCTCAGGATGCGGAAGCCGAATTCGTCTGCGAGAATGTCGAGGTCGCCACGAAAGCGTTCAGGCTTGAGCGCGAGAAGGGTGAACTCGGCATCTTCCGGCCCCATGACGCGCATGGAAGAGGCCAGCTTGCGTACCAGCGGAGAGGTGATACCCACCCGCAGCATGCCGAGGCGGAGGGAATCCTTCAGGGAACGGAAAAGATGCATGACCTGATAGTGCTCCTTCGGTGGATCGATTGTCGGACGATACGGCGGCCGACGGGCTGTGCGATGTGTTCCTGCTGGAGCCTGCAGATAGCAGGGAATCTCCGCTTTGCCAACCTGGGGGGGCGCCCCCCCGGCAGGCACTCTTTCTTGAAATTCGGGTTTGAATCGGCTAGACGGTGCTTACTCCCGGCGCAGGGGCCGAGAGGAACAAGGCAACATACAGAGGATACACATGTCGGACGAATTGAAGCGGTATTGGGATGAAAACGGCCTGGACGCCGTGGTTGAGGCCGGGCTTGCCATGGAGCGCGAGATGGAGAAGCGCGAGGGCGCTGTTTCCGACGAAACAACGCTGCCTCCCGATGTGTCGGACCTGGCCCGCCTGCACCGGATCATCCGGACCAGGCGCTGCTTCACCGTTCTCGAATTTGGAACCGGCTTCTCGACGCTGGTGATGGCGCACGCGCTCATGCTCAACAAGAGGGATTTCGAAGCCCTGCCGGAAAAACCGCGCCTGAGAAATTCCAGGCTTTTCCAGCTGTTCACCGTGGATACTTCCGAATATTGGATGCAGCGCTCGCAAAGCCGTATGCCCGAGGAACTGGCCGCGCTGTGCACCTTCTCCCACAGCGGCTGCACCATCGGAACCTACAATGGCCAGCTGTGCCACTACTACGACAGGATTCCCAACGTGATAGCCGACTTCATCTACCTCGACGGCCCCGACCCCGAGGAAGTGAAGGGCGACGTGCATGGGCTCGACTTTTCCATCCTCGAACGCACCGTCATGTCCGGCGACCTGCTGCTCATGGAGTCCACCTTCCTGCCCGGAACCTTCATCCTTGTGGACGGCAGGACGAACAACTGCCGATTCCTGGCCCGAAACTTCCAGCGCAACTACAAGATCGAGCACGATGCGCAGGGCGACGTGACCACCTTCGAGCTCGACGAGGCCCGGCTTGGCAAGCTGAACATACTCGGCTCGGACCTCTTCTGATCTTGCCGATAGCTGCATGAAAAAAGCCGGGCGCTGCCCGGCTTTTTGTTGCCCTGATTTCTTCTAGGCTTCGTCTTCCCAGCAGGGATGCCGAAGCTTCCATTCCCCGCCCTCCTTCTTCCAGAGGTGGGGAGGGCGGAACCTGTCGAGCAGTTCGTCGAACTGCTCCTCGGTCATCTCGATGTAGTCCAGCACTTCGTTCAGGTAGCGCTTCGGGCGTTCGCCGTCGTATTGCCTGGCCAGGGCCAGCGCCTCCTCGCGGGTCAGGTGTCGATTCCTGATTTCCTGCGAGGCGTCGTACACGGTACGGCCGATGCCGAACTTGATGTGCGTCGTGTAGTAGTGCAGGTCGTCGATCTTGTCGTCGATGGA
>JBFWJM010000078.1:0-11887 GCA_050253205.1 Desulfovibrionaceae bacterium | reverse complement strand
GCTCATGTCCGCAGCGCTCTCGCCGCACCTGCGCTCCTGGCGCGCCGGGCGCATCGCCCTCTTCGCCTTCGAGCTCACGGACGAAACCTTCGCCCTGCACTCCCAGCGCTTCTCCCGCGAGGAGCCTGACACCCCGCAAAGAGTGCGCGACACCCAGCACATCAACGGCACGGTCCACGCCGCGTGGGAGCTGGGCTCCTGGCTCGGCTTCTCCGCAGGGACGCTCATCCCAGAAGTGAAGCCCGTGGGCCTCGACTACGCCCTGCCAGCCATGTTCATCACCCTGCTCGTGGGGCAGGTGAAGAGCCGCCTGCATTTCTTCGTGGCGCTGCTGGCGGGCGGGCTCTCCGTGGCCCTGCTCTTCCTGGGGTTCGACCAGTTCAACGTCATCGTGGCCACGGTGGCCACGGCGGCCCTGGGCGCCCTGCTGGAAACCCGGCGCGGCGGCGCGGCCCCTGGCGCGGCCCCTGGCGCGGCCCCAGATGAGGCCCCGGGTGAGGCCCCTGCGGAGCCCCGCTCCTCGGAAGGAGACGCCCGATGAACAGCCAGACCATTTTCCTGACCATCCTCGGCATGGCCGCAGTGACCTACGTGCCGCGCCTGGCTCCTGCGTGGCTGCTCTCCTCGCGCACGCTCCCGCCCGCCTTCTCGCGGTTCCTCGGCTTCGTGCCCACGGCCGTGCTCGCGGCGCTGCTCGTGCCCTCCCTGGTGGTGCACGAAGGCGGGCTCGACTTCAGCCCGCAGAACATCTTCCTCTGGGCGGCCGTGCCCACCCTGCTGGTGGCCTGGCGCACGCGCAGCTTCTTCGGCGCGGTGGCCACCGGCGTGGTGCTCGTGGCGGGCGCGCGCCTGCTCTTCGGTTTGTAGGCCTTTCGCAGTACGCTCTCTCCCTGCCGCCTGTCGTGCATCGTGCGCGGCGGGCGGCTTTTCCATGCGCAAAACAAAAGGCGCGTCCCCAAAGGGCGCGCCCGCGCTGCTCGTCCTGCCGCCCGAGGCGGCCCGTTCAGCGGAAAGACTTGGCCGGGCCGAAGGAAACCCGCGCCTTGCCGGAGTCGCAATGAAAGCGCAGGCCAGAGGCCTTCTGCCCATCCGCGACCCGCTCGGCCTGAAACACGCGCAGGGCGCTCATGCGGTTGTCCTGCACCAGGGTGTGCGTGGCGGCGTAGACCACCTCGCTGTTCGAGGCCAGGAACTGCGCCTCCACCGTGACGAACATGTTCCCGTCGAGGTACTCGATCTGGTAGGCGTATTCGCCCTGGCCGAACTCCACCTGCCAGGCGTCGCCCTGGGAGAGCACGCGCACCTGCCTGTCCCCGGTGGAGGCCAGGCCGTACGTTCCGGCCAGGGCCAGCAGCAGGGCCACGGCAAGCAGCACGCCGATTGATTTTCGCATACCCCTCCTTTGTGCGAACCACGTCCGGGCGTCGGTGTGGGACCAAATGACGCCCTGGCGAAATTAGTCTTTTCCCCGGGGTGTGTCCACCCTTTCCGGAATTCCGACGAGCTCCGCAAAAACCTCGCCAAGCCGCCCCGGATGCACCGGGGAGGAGAGCCTTGCGGCCGCGCCGAGCTCCAGGCATCGCTCCGCCTCTTCGCCCCGCCCAAGGACCACCGCAGGGGGCACGACCTTGCCCCCGGACCGCTTCTCCATGGACCGCAGGACGTCGGAGGGGGCGCCCTGCACGAGCCTGTCGCGCAGGAGCAGTAGGTCGTACCGCTCCGCCCCGGTCGCCCCGGTCACGCCACCCGCCCCTGTCTCGTCAGTCGCGTCAGGCGCGTCAGGCGCCCCGCTTTCCCCAAGCACGCCAAGCGCCTCCAGGGCCGCGTCGCTGCCGTATACGGAGTCCACGCGCACGCCCCGGCGCTGCAAGTGGAACTTGGCGGCCAGCGCCTCCGTGTCCGGCCCTTCCGCGAGCAGCACACGCACCCGTTCGCCGTTCCGGCGCGGCACAGCGAGCACCACAGGCTCGCCCAGGGCCAGCTCCATGGACCGCGCCGCAAGCCGCACCGTGACCTCGGTGCCCCGGCCCTCCTCGGAGCGCACCTCCAGCCGCCCGCCCATGATCTCCACCAGCCGCCGGGCCATGCCGAGGCCGAGGCCCAGCCCGCCGAAGCGCCGCGAGCGGGTCTGCTCTGCCTGCACGAACCCTTCGGACACCTCGGCGAGGCGTTCGGCCGGGATGCCCACGCCCGTGTCCCGCACCGTGACCCGCAGCTCCACGCCTTCGGCCCCGTCCTCCTCCACGGAGGAAGCTCGCGGAGCGCGCTCCGTGGAGGCCTCCAGGGCCACCTCCCCGCTGGCCGTAAACTTGATGGCATTGCCCACCAGGATTTCCAGCGCCTGCCGCAGGCGCGCGCCGTCGCCCGAGAGGGCGTCGTCCGTTCCCGGGGCCACCGAGGCCGAAAGGGGCAGCCCGCGCCGCACCGCCGTCTGGCGGTGCGTCTCCACCACGCCCTGGAGCGTGTTGAACAGGCTGTACGGCTGGTCCAGGGGCTCCACCTGCCCGGAATCCACCTCGGAATACCGCAGGATGGTGTCGATGATGGAACAGAGGTCCGAGGCGGATCCCATGGCCGCGTTCACATAGCCCAGGCGCGTCTCGTCCAGGCCGGAAATCTGCAAGATCTGGAGCATGCCCAGGACCCCGTTGAGCGGGGTGCGGATCTCGTGGGTCACGTTGTTGAGGATCATGCTCTTGGTGCGCGTGGCCGCCTCGGCGCGCTCCTTGGCCAGCAGGAGCTGCCCCTCGATCTCCTTGTAGCGGGTGATGTCCTCGGCCACCCCGGCCACGCGGTGCAGCTCGCCGTCATGCAGGATGGGGTAGCTGCGCACGCGTATCCAGCGCACGTTCGCATCCACCGCAACCGCTTTTGCCTCCCTGCCCGCCTCGGGCTCCCCGTGCTCCACGGCCTCAATGCACTCCCTCTCGATGGCCGCTGGGCCGCCCGGGTCCACGATGCGGACCTCGATGTCGAGCTGGCCGCGCTCGCAGAACGACTCGCCCGCAAGGGCCCGCTCCACGAGCCCCCTGTCGTCGGGGTGGACCAGCGCGAAGAGGTCCAGGGGGTTGTGCAGGCTGTCCGAGAGGGTGCAGCCGAAAACACGCTCGTACCCGGGGCTCAGGTAGAGCAGGTGCTCGCGCGAGCGCAGCCAGAAAGCCTCGCCGATGGTGTTGACCATCTGGCTGAAGCGCTCCTCGCTCTCGCGTATCTCCGCCTCCAGAAGCTTCTGGCGGCTGATGTCGCGGAAAATGGCCACGCAGCTCACGGGCTGGTCGTTCTCGTCGCGCACCAGGGAGGCCGAGACCCAGCAGTCGAGCTTCGCCCCGCCCACAGGGCATTGCAGCTCCCCGGCAAAGGAGCCCCGGGTGCGCAGCCGCTCGACCATGGCATCCCGACCGGGGTAGGCCGGACCCTGCCCGTTGAACAGCGGCACCACCGCTCCCAGGGCGGCCTCCGGCGAGTCGAACCCGTGTTGCCGGGTCCAGGTGGGGTTGGCGTATTCCACCACGCCGTCCAGGTCCACGATCAGCACGCCGTCCGGTGCCTGGTCCAGGGCGGGCTTGAGGCGGCTCAAGGCCCGCTGCTGGCGGCGTAATTCTGTGACGTTGTTGCCGATGCTGACCACGCCCAGGGACTGCCCGGAGCGCGAACAAAGCACCCGGTTGGACCAGGCCACGCGCAGCACCGAGCCGTCCTTGCGTCGGTTGTCGTTCTCATGGGCGGCATAGCGCCCGGGCGCCTCGGCCAGCTTCTCCCAGGCATGGGGGAAGACGTCCGCATCGCCCGGAGGGAGCAGCGTCTCCCGCAGGTCGCGGCCCACGAGCTCGTGCCAGTCGTAGCCGAAGAGTTCCAGGGCGTGGTGGTTGGCGTAGGTCACCGTGCCGTCCATGTCCAGGCGCAGGACGATGGAGTTGGCGGATTCGACCATCTCGCGGTACAGCCGCTGCTCCTCGCGGACCTGGCGCAGCCGGGCGGCCAGGCTCCAGACGGCCACCGCGAGCATGCAGACAAGCCCCCAGGAACCGAGCAGCAGCACGGCCTCCCCGGTGGAAAGCGTGCCCAGGTGCGCGGCCCGGGCAACCCCGGCGTCGGCCACAGCGCAGAACCCGGCCAGCGCCGCAACACGGACGGCCGTCCTGCGGAAGGTCCGTCGGGGAATGCGGGTTCGTCTTCGGGTGCGCGGCACGGCTGCGGCGCTCGTGCAGGGCTTGCGGTTGCGTGCTCTCATGCGTTCCTCTCGGGGCAATGCTTCCCGTCCGCCGGGCGGGTTCCCCGGTCCGGACGTCCCTCGTGCCTTCCGCATGGTAGACCACTTCCCACCGCAGGGCAAAGGGGGCCGAGCTCCTCCGGCCGTAAAAGAACAGCCCGGGTCTCCCCGGGCTGTCGCTGTTCGTTTCATGACGGAGGAGTCCTCCGGGGGCATGTTCACCCCGCGCGGACCTCGATGCGCCGGGGAAGAACCTTCTCCACCTTGGGCAGGACCAGCTCCAGCACACCGTGCTCCAGGGTGGCCTTGATGCGCTCCTGGTCGATGACATCGGCCACCGAAAGGGTGCGCCGATATTCCACCGGGCCGAACTGGACCTCGGCGTAGTTCTCCCCGTCGCCCATGGGCGCGGTCTGACCGCTGACGGTCAGTTCCCCGTCGTTGAGGTCGATGACGAGGTCCTCCTTGCGCACGCCGGGGATGTCCATGAACACGTGGAAGCCGTCCTCGCGCTCGATGATGTCCGTGGCCGGACGCACGCGGTGCAGGCTCTTCTCTTCGTTTTTGGTGATTTCATTGGCCATGGCTGTCTCCTTGTGGTCGCTCGCGTTCATCCGGCTCAGCCGAGGTCGATGCTGATCTTCCTGGGCCTGGCCTCCTCGGCCCGGGGCAGGGTCACGGTGAGGATGCCGTCCGCCAGTGCGGCGGCCACCTTCTCGCGGTCCACGGGAACGTTGAGCCGCACCACCCGCTGGAACGCGCCGCTGGGGCGCTCCTGGCGGAAGTAGCGGCCCTCCTCGCTCTTGCGCTCGCCCTTGAGCACGAGGCTCTTCTCGGAAAGGGTCAGCTCCAGGTCGTCGAGCCGCACGCCCGGCATCTCCGCGCGGACGTAGATGTTCTCCTCGTCCTCGCTGACGTTCAGGGGAGGATAGGCGAACGGTTTGCGGCTGCCCAGGCCGGGCCGGAGGAACTCCTCGAACAGGCGGTCCATGCGGCTGGGAAAGGCGTACAGGGTGTCGAAATCCAGAACCATACGGATACCTCCTTGCGTTGTCTCGCCTTGTGGCACGAGCAAGATAGGCACGCGCGAAAAACTGTCAACACCCTGTGGAGAACTTTTGGCGTGAAGGCCGCCGAAGCACAGCTCCGAAGAACGGCCGCTTCGTGAAGCAATGCGGCCGATGCGGACCGCAGGGGAGCTGGCCGGGCCGAAGCGGGGCGAGGCTGGTCGATACGAAACGGCCCGGAGTTGGTCGGAACGATGCGGACTACTCCCCGCCGGGCTCCAGGGCCTCGGCCCCGGGTACGGCCCCGGCCAGGGGCCTTGCCTGGTCCACGAGCATCACGGGGATGCCATCCTCCACGGGATAGACCAGGGCGCAGGCCGGGCAGGCGAGGCCCTGCTCCTCCCGGCGCAGTTCGCCGTGGCATTGGGGGCAGACAAGCAGGTCGAGCAGTTGCGGGTCCATGGTCGGCATGGGGGTCACTCCGTTTCCGGCCCGGATTCGGGCCCTTCGGGGGAGGTTTCGGGGGTGGCTTCCGGGGAGGCTTCCGCTGCCTGGGCGTCCGGGGTCCTCCCCCGGAAGGCCGCCAGGAAGGTGGTGAGGATGTCCGTGGCGCGGTCCTGGTCCACAGGCCGGGAGAACATGAATCCCTGGGCGTCGTCGCAGCGCATCTCCCGCAGCATGTCGAGCTGGTGCTCCTGCTCCACTCCCTCGGCCACCACCTTGAGCCCGAGGTTGCGGGCGAGCATGATGATGGTGTTGACGATCTCGCGGTTCTCCCGCTGGTCGCCCTCGCCGGAGATGAACGACTTGTCGATCTTCAGGAAATCCACCGGGAACTGCTGAAGATAGGCCAGGGAGGAATACCCCGTGCCGAAGTCGTCCACCATGAGCTGGATGCCCGTGACCTTGAGGCGGCGGAGCTTGGCCGCGGTCTGCTTGGCGTCTTCCATGAGCACGGATTCGGTGATCTCCAGCTTGAGCTTCGAGGGGTCGAGCCCGGTGGAGCCCAGCACGCCCTGGATGTACTCCACGAGGTCGGGCTGGGCGAACTGCCGGGCCGAGATGTTCACGGACATGGAAATGCCCGGGCTGCAGGTGTTCTCGTTGGTGCGGCACCACCGGGCCATGCGCTCGCAGGCCTCGCGCAGCACCCAGCGCCCCAGGGGGATGATCAGCCCGGTCTCCTCGGCCAGGGGGATGAACTCCATGGGTCCGAGCATGCCGCGCGAGGGGTGGTTCCAGCGCACCAGGGCCTCGAAGCCCTGAAGGTCGCCGGACTGCACGTTGACGATGGGCTGGTAGTGCAGGATCAGTTCGTTGTTGGCCAGGGCGGAGCGCAGCTCCACCTCCATGCGCCCGATGCGCATGGCCGCGTCGTGCATGCGCTTGTTGAACACCAGCCGCGAGCGCCCGCGCTCCTTGGCCTGATACATGGCGATGTCCGCGTCGCGCAGGATTTCGTCCGGGTGCTTGTAGTCGCGGGTGTGCAGCACGATGCCCACCGAGGCCCCGGTGAGCACTTCCTGGCCGTCGATGAGAAACGGCTCGCGCAGGGCCTCGTGGATCCTGTTGGCCACCTGGATCACCTCGCGGGTGTTCTCGAACTCCTCAAGCAGAATGGCGAATTCGTCGCCGCCCAGGCGCGCCACGGTATCCACCGTGCGGATGCAGGAGAGGATGCGCAGAGCCACGCCCACGAGCAGCTGGTCCCCGGCCTGGTGGCCCAGGGTGTCGTTCACCCGCTTGAAGCGGTCCAGGTCGATCATCATGGCCGAGAAGTGGTAGTCCTCGCGGCGCTTGGCGCGCTGCACGGCCCGGCCGAGCCGCTCCATGTACAGCGAGCGGTTGGGCAGGGAGGTCAGCGCATCGTGGAAGGCCTGGTGCGAGAGCTGCCGCTCGAAGTCCTTGCGCTCGGTGATGTCCTGGTAGATGTAGTACGCCCCGGCCACGGCCCCCTCCACGCGGATGGGGTAGCCGACCACGTTCACGGGCAGGAGCATGCCGTCCAGGCGCTTGCGCATGGTCTCCTTGCTGAAGGCCTTGCCCGAGTTCACCGCGCGCAGGAAGGCCTCGGCCTCGGTGCGCAGGTTGTCCGGCACCAGGACCTGGCGGTTGCGCTTGCCCACCACCTCGTCGGCCTTGAACCCGAACATGGACTCGAAGCTGTTGTTGGCCTTGAGCACGATGCCGTCCGTGTCCACGTGGACGATGCCCAGCGGCGAACTCTCGAACAGCTCCTGGAAAAACGCCCGCTGGCGCGCCAGCTCCAGCTCGGTGCGCTTGCGCTTGGTCACGTCGAGCATGGTGCCGTCGTAGCGCACCACGGCCCCGTTCTCGTCGCGCACGGTGCGGGTGTTTTCGGTTATCCAGATGGTCTCCCCGTTACGGGTCAGCGCCTCGGACTCGAACTCCGCCACCTCGCCGTCGCGCTCCATGAGCGCGACGAACTCGGCGCGCCGCCCGGGGTCGGCGTAGATTTGCAGGTCCACGCGGTTGGCCGCCTCCATGAACGCCTCGGGGGTTTCGTAGCCGAAGACGCGCGCCAGGGAGGGGTTGCACGAGAGGATGCGCCCCCAGGGCGTGGTCTGGTAGATGCCCTCGATAGCGTTCTCGACGATGCCGCGATAGCGGGCCTCGGCCTCGCGCAGGGCGGCCTCGCTGGCCAGGCGGCCGGTGATGTCCTCGATGGTCAGGATCACCGAGACCACCTCCCCGCTCCCGGTTCCGAACACCGGGCTCGCCAGCACCCGCAGGGAGCGGCGCTCGCCGTGGATGAACCGCTCGCGCACGCCCTCCGTCGTCTTTCCGGTGGAAAGCGCGGCCCGCGCGGGGCAGTCGGCGTTTTCGTCCACGTCGCAGCCCACGGCGTCGCTGGCGTGGCAGTGCGTGCCCGCCACGGGGTCGATGGCCGGGAACCACTCGCTCAACCGTCGGTTCACGGCGGTGATGCGCAGGCTGCTGTCCACCTGGGCCACGCCCACGGAGAGGTTGTCCACCAGGCTGCGGTACTGCTCGCGCTGGCCGGAGAGCTCCTCCAGGAGGTTTTCGCGCTCGGTCCAGATGCGCTTGCGCTCCCGGGCGTTGTTGCGCGCCTGGAGGATGATCACCCCGGCCAGCAGCAGGGCCGCCAGGCTGACCCCCCCGGCGATGATCCAGATGCGCTGGGCGGCCTCGTCGATCTCGGCGGCCACGTCGTCGGTGTACATGCCCGTGCCGACAACCCAGCCCCAGGGCTCGAAGCCCATGACGTAGGAGGACTTGTGGACCGCGCCGCCGGATTCGTCGTACCACTGCCAGTAGTAGTCGACCATGCCGCCGCCGTCGCGCCGGACCACCTCGATGATGTCCTTGAAGAGCAGGCGGCCCGTGGGGTCCTTGAAGTCGCCGAGGTACTGGCCCTCCAGGTCGGGCCTATAGGGATGCATGAGCATCACCGGGCGCATGTCGTTGACCCAGAAGTAGTCTTTGCCCTCGTCGCCGTAGCGCAGGGTGCGGATGCGGTGCAGGGCCCCCTGCTGGGCCAGCTCGCGGGAGAGCATGCCCTGGTTCTCCTGCTCGGCGTAGGTGGCGATGATGTTGTAGGCGGCCTCCACCAGCCGCAGGGAGACCTCCTGCTTGCGCTCCAGGAGCATCCCCTCCAGGGCGGGGATGAAGAAGACGCTCATGGAGGCCACGAACAGCACCACCGTGAGCAGCGCGGGGAGCGCCACCCGCAGCTGCACGCTGTCGAGCATCCTGTTGGTCTGTTCGTTCATCCTGTATCCGTCGATAAGCGGAAACGATTCATTTTCCCCTGTGTTACGGTACTGGACGACCCAGGGCATGACAAGTGAAAACCCGGGCGGCCCGGGCCCTTCATTGACCCGGGGCACGCCATTTCCTATAGTCTGCCCCCGACGGGCCGGGGCAAGGGGGCGCTCCCGGCCCCCAAAATGCGCGGCGCGCCCGCGGAGGACCCCTCGAAGGGCCCTCGGAGGAACCATGGACGGATACAAGCGAACCATCCTGGCCGGGTGCGTGTTCGTGCTCGGGGCGTATCTGCTCCCCTGGTTCAGCACCCTGGCGCAGGACATCTCCGGCCTCGGGCTGCTCGGCTCCGGTGTGGACGCCGTGCGCACCATGCGCGCCCTGGGCCACTGGGACGCCCCCATCCTCACCGGCTACGCGGCCGTGGCCCTGCCGCTGGCGGCGGCGCTCTTCTCCATGCTCTATTGCCTGGCCCGGCCCACGGGCCAGAACGGCCGTTTCGGCAGCGTGCTCTTTCTGCTGCCCGGGGTGGTGCTGGCCCTCGCCTGGGTCTACTTCGGCCTGGCCAACTTCAGCTTCACCCCCGGCTCCGGCTTCCTCGCGCCGCTGGGCGCCATGATCCTGGACGACGCGCTCGACCTGGCCCGCACCGGCGGGCTCTGGGCCCTGCACCTGGGCGCGGGGCTCATGCTCCTGGGCCGCTACACTCGCTGAAACCAGACGAACTTCCCGAGGACGGCCATGATCGACCTGCATACCCACTCCACCGCCTCGGACGGCACCCTGGCCCCGCGCGAGCTCGTGGCCCTGGCCGCCAGGTCGCGGCTCGACGCCCTGGCCCTCACGGACCACGACACCCTGGCCGGGCTGCCCGAGGCCCTGGCCGCCGGGGAGGAGCTCGGCCTGGAGGTCATCCCCGGGTGCGAGCTCTCCGTTGGCAGCGGGCCCCGCTCCATGCACCTGGTGGGCCTCTGGGTCCGGCCCGGCGCCCCGCACCTCACCCAGCGGCTCGACTTCGTGCGCAGGGGGCGCGACGACCGCAACGTGGAGATCATCGCCAAGCTTCGCGAGCTCGGCATCGACATCACCCTGGAGGAGGTCGCGGCCCTGGCCGGGGGCACCGTGGGCCGCCCGCACATGGCCCGGGCCCTGGTGAACAAGGGCGTGGTCAAGGACATCGAGCAGGCCTTCCGCGACTACATGGGCAACCAGGGCGCGGCCTACGTGCCCCGCCGCCGCCTCGGCGCGGCGGACGCCCTGCGCGCCCTGGCGGACGACGGCGCCACCTCCATCCTCGCCCATCCGGGCCTGCTGGGCCTGCGTCCGCCGGACCTGGAGCGGGTGCTGCGCGAGCTGAAGGACCTGGGCCTCGACGGCCTGGAGGTCCACTACACCGAGCACGACGCCCGGACCATGGACCTGCTCCTGCACCTGGCCAATCGGCTCGACCTCCAGGTTTCCGGCGGGTCGGACTTTCACGGCGACGTGAAGCCCGGCATCTTCCTCGGCCGGGGCAAGGGGAGCCTCGTGGTGCCCACCCGCGTGCTCGACGACCTCAAGGCGTACCGTCTTTCCCGGGGGCTCTGGACATGAGCGCGCCAACCACCCTGCCGCCCCGCAGGCCCGAGCTGCTCGTCCCGGCGGGCAACCGCGAAAAACTCGAAACCGCCATCGCCTACGGTGCGGACGCCGTGTACCTCGGCGCGGGGAGCATGAACCTGCGCGCCGCTGCCGGGGGCTTCAGCGCCGAGGAGCTGCCCTCCGCGCTCCGCCTGGCGCGGGTCCACGGGGTGCGGGCGTACTACCTGCTGAACGCCCTGCCCCGGCAGCCGCACCTCGGGGAGGTCCGCGCCCAGCTCGACCTGCTGGCCGCCCTCGCCGACCAGGGCCGCGCGCCCGACGGGCTCATCGTGGCCGACCCCGGGGTTTTGCGCATGGCCCGGGCCGCCCTGCCGGACATGCCCCTGCACGTTTCCACCCAGGCGAACACGGCCAACGCCGAGGCCGCGCTCTTCTGGCGGGAGGCCGGGGCCCGGCGGGTAAACGTCTCCCGCGAGATGCGCGCCCCGGAGCTCAAGGACATGCTCCTCGCCTGCAAGCGCCTGGACCCGCCCATGGAGGTGGAGGTCTTCGTGCACGGGGCGCAGTGCATGGCCCTCTCCGGCCGCTGCTATCTTTCCTCCTACCTCAACGACCGCCCGGCCAACCTCGGCCAGTGCACCCACCCCTGCCGCTACGAATACGAGGTCTCCTCCATCGGCGTGCGCGAGAAGACCCGCGAAGAGGAAACCCTCTGGGAGGTGCGCGAATACTGGTCCGAACACACGGACGCAGGCTCCGAGGGCGCGCCCGTGCCATCGGCCGAAGGGTATTCCGCCTTTTTTGCGGCCCACGACCTCTGCCTGCTGCACTACCTCGACTGGATGCGCCGGGCGGGGGTGGCCGCCGTGAAGCTGGAGGGCAGGACCAAGAGCTCCTCCTACCTCGCCCAGGTGACGGACGCCTACGCCACGGCCCTGCGCGACCTGCTGCGCCAGGGGCGGACCTTCACGCCCGAAAGATACCTGGGCGAGCTGGTGAACGCGGCCACCAGGCCGCTGAACACCGGGTTCTTCGACCCCGGGGGCCAGCGGGTCATCGCCGAGCCGCCCTCGGGCGAGGACGCCCGGCCCGTGCTGGCGCGCATAGTGGAGGGCCTGGGCCCCGGGCGCTGGCTGGCGGACGTGAAGCACCGCTGGCGCACCCGGGACGACAGGGTGGAGATTCTCCTGCCGGGGCTCCGGCGGCCGCGCCTCTCCAGCGACGAATTCGGTGTGGAGACCGAGGAGGGCCAAGGGCTCATGGAGACCCACTCCGGCCAGCGCGTGGTCCTGCACTGCGACAGGCCCGAGCTCTCCCCCGGCATCTTCCTGCGGCGCGCCTG
>JBFWJM010000077.1:0-11898 GCA_050253205.1 Desulfovibrionaceae bacterium | reverse complement strand
AGCCGCCGGAGAAGACCAAGCACGTGGTGCTGTTCGACAACCTCACGCCCCTCTACCCGCAGGAAATGCTGCGCATGGAGAACGGCGACAAGAACTACACCTCCCGCGTCATCGACATCCTCGCGCCCATCGGCAAGGGGCAGCGCGGCATCCTCGTGGCCCCGCCGAGAACTGGCAAGACCATGATGCTCCAGTCCATCGCCAACTCCATCAACGCCAACCATCCCGACGTCTATCTCATCGTGCTGCTCATCGACGAGCGGCCCGAGGAGGTGACCGACATGGAGCGCACGGTGAACGCCGAGGTGGTTTCCTCCACCTTCGACGAACCCCCGCAGCGCCACGTGCAGGTGGCCGAGATGGTCATCGAGAAGGCCAAGCGCCTGGTGGAGCGCAAGACCGACGTGGTCATCCTGCTCGACTCCATCACCCGCCTGGGCCGGGCATACAACTCCGTGACCCCCTCCTCCGGCCGCGTGCTCTCCGGCGGCATCGACGCCAACGCCCTGCAGCGCCCCAAGCGCTTCTTCGGCGCCGCGCGCAACATCGAGGAAGGCGGCAGCCTGACCATCATCGCCACCGCGCTCATCGACACCGGCTCGCGCATGGACGAGGTCATCTTCGAGGAGTTCAAGGGTACGGGCAACATGGAGATCTACCTCGACCGCCATCTGGCCGAGAAGCGCGTGTTCCCGGCCATCGACATCAACCGCTCCGGCACCCGCAAGGAAGAGCTGCTGTTTGAGGACGAAATCCTCAACCGCATCTGGATCCTCCGCAAGCTCATCGCGCCCATGAGTTCCATCGACGCCATGGAGTTCCTCCTGGAGCGCATGAAGGGCACCAAGAGCAACCGCGAGTTCTTCGACATGATGAACAAGTAGCCCGGTTGCACCTGTGTAAAAAATCGGGGACGCCCGCCGGGCGTCCCTTTTTTTGTTCTCCAAGCTCTGCTACCGTGGCATTCCCAAGGAGCTCCCGCTTGCACAGACCCTCCACGACCGGCCCGGCGGCCGCCGCCATCTCCACCTGGCCCGGTGCCGCGTTCAGCACCGCACCCATGGCCGCACTCGTGGCCGCGCTCGTGGCGGCCCTCGTGCTGGCCCTGCCCGGGCCCGCGCTGGCCCTGTTCTCCGAAATCTCCGTGATGGACGAAAACGAGATGGGCCGCGAGTTCGACAAGCAGATCCGCCAGATGGTCCCCATGGAGGAAGACCCCGTCATCAACGACTACGTCAAGGGCGTGGTGGACCGGGTCTACGAGGCCATGCCCCCGCAGCCCTTCCGGGTGACCACCGCCGTCATCCGCAACCAGAGCCTCAACGCCTTCGCCGTGCCGGGCGGGTACGTCTACGTGTTCACCGGGCTGCTCGCCCAGCTGGAAACCGAGGACCAGCTCGCCGCAGTCATCGGCCACGAACTCGGGCACGTTTCCCAGCGCCACGTCATCGACCGCATGAGCAAGATGGAATCCGTGGGCTACCTCTCCCTGCTCGGCACCCTGGCGGGCTTCGTGATCGGCACCACGGGCAATTCCAACACCTCCGAGATGGGCCAGGCGCTCGTGGTCGGCTCCCAGGCGGCCGGAGCCGCCGCCTACCTGACCTACACCCAGGAGAACGAACGCCAGGCCGACCACGTGGGCCTGCAATACCTCGTGGCCGCAGGGTACAACCCCTGGGGCATGCCGCAGACCTTCGACATCATGGGCAAGAACCAGTTTCGTGGCCGCAGCAGCAAGCTCCCCGGCTACCTGCGCACCCACCCCCAGACCTCCGAACGCAGCGCCTACCTGAGCGACCGCATCAAGAACATGGACGAGGACGTGCGCTCCCGGAAGGACACCACCGAGAAATTCCTGCGCGTGCGCGCCGTCATCCGCGGCCGCATGTCCGACCCGGTCTGGGCCGAGGCCACCCTCGCGGCCATCCCCGAAGAGAAACGCATCTGCGTGGACCACATGGCGCTGGGCATGGCCCAGGCCAGGCTCAAGAAGACCGCCGACGCCCGCGCCAGCTTCGAGCGCGCCCTGGGCTGCGGCGCGGCAGACCCCCTCGTCCTGCGCGAGGCCGGGAGCTACTATTTCAAGGAGGGCGACTTCGACCGCGCCCGCCAGTACCTCCAGAAGGCCCTGGTCATGAACCCCAGGGACATCTACGCCCTCTACTACAACGCCCGGCTGCTGGGCGAGCAGGGCGAGTATCCGGAAGCCATCAAGTACATGAACAAGGTCCGCGAGCAGCTCAAGACCGACGCCGAGGTCCACTACCACCTGGGGCGCTACCTCGGTGCCAGCGGCGACCTCTTCCACGCGCACCTGCACCTGGCCTATGCCGGCGTCTATGGAAACGACCCGAAGCAGGCGCAGTTCCACACGAAAAAGGCCGAAGCACTGGCCGACACCCCCGACAAACAGGCCGAGCTCGAAGAGCTGCGCCAGACCCGCGCCCCCAAGCCGGAGGAGTGACCCTCCGGACTTGAACCCCGGGGGCTTTTGAGGTAGCGTTCGCGTTTTCGGCCCGCCGCCCGGGCCCGAAACGTGCGCCCGCCTCCCCGTCCACGACCTCGCGGCCCGGCGCCAGCAACCACGCAAGAGGCAGCGATGATCGTCGCACGAAGCATAGAGGAACTCGCCGGAGCCGTCAGCGAATCCTGCGTGACCATCGGCAACTTCGACGGCGTGCACCTCGGGCACCAGCGGCTCATCGGCCTGGCCTGCGCCAGGGCCAAGGCGCGCGGGCTGGTCTGCGTGGTGGTCACCTTCGACCCGCACCCCCTGCGCGTGCTCGTCGGGCCGGACACCCCGCCCTTCATCACCCTCACCGAGCAGAAGCTCGAACTCATGGCCGAGCTCGGCCCCCATGCGGCCCTGGTGCTGCCCTTCACCCGGGAGCTGGCCGCCCTCTCCCCGGAGGAGTTCGTGCGCCGCTACCTCGTGGAGGGGCTCGGCGTGCGGGAGCTGGTCATCGGCTACGACTACCACATGGGCAAGGGCCGCAGCGGCGACTTCCACACCCTCACCGGGCTGGGCGAGCGCTTCGGCTTCAGCGTGGACCGCATCGGACCCGTGTCCCTGGATGGGGCCATCGTCAGCTCCACGCGCATCCGCGACATGGTCCAGGCAGGGCAGGTCTGGGCCGCGCGGCCGCTGCTCTCGCGCTTCTACCAGGTGCGCGGCGAGGTGGTCCACGGCATGGGCCGGGGGGGGCGGCTGCTGGGCTTCCCCACGGCGAACCTGCGGCTGGACGACGAGCTCGTGCCCCGGCTGGGGGTCTACGCCGTCTGGGTGGAGGTTCTGCCCGGGGGCGGCTCGCGGCGCGTGGTGCCAGGCGTGGCCAACATCGGCACCAACCCCACCTTCGAGGGCTCGGCCGTGTCCGTGGAGGCGCACCTGCTCGACTTCGACGCCGACATTTACTCCACAGAAATCCGCGTGCACTTCGTGCAGCGCATCCGCAGCGAACGCAAGTTTTCCGGCCCGGAGGAACTGGTGGCGCGCATCCGCAAGGACGTGGCCCTGGCCAGGGAAATCCTCGCCCAGCCCGACGCCCAGCCCGTGCTGACGCGCCCGCTTGAGGGAGGCGCCGGGTGAATCTTTTGAGATTCCTGCTCAATCCCTGGGAAGAGTTCAAAAGAAGCTACCAGCACGTCAGCTCCGTGCGCTGGCTCATGCTCGGGGTGCTCGTGGGCCTGGCCTCGGGGCTTGCCGCCGTGGGCTTCTTCGGGGCCATTGAGTTCGGCAAGCACCTCATCCAGTCGCAGCTCGCGGGCCTCTCCCTGCCCGCGCCCGACGGCGAGCACCTCTTCCACGGCGAGCCCGGGCCCCTGCGCCCCTGGATCATCCCCGTGGCCACCACCCTGGTGGCGCTCCTCACGGGCTGGCTCGTGCAGCGGTTCATCCCCGAGTCGGAACACGCGGGCACGGACGGCACCGACGCCATGATCAAGGCCTTTCACCGCCAGGGCGGCGTCATCAAGGCGCGAGCCGCCATCATCAAGGGCGCCACCTCGGTGCTGACCATCGTCAGCGGCGGCTCGGCCGGGCGCGAGGGGCCCATCTCGCAGATCGGCGCGGGCATCGGCTCCTACATCTCCCGGCGGCTGCACCTCACGGCCAAGGAGCGGCGCATCCTGCTCCTGGCGGGGGCGGCGGGCGGCCTGGGGGCCATCTTCCGCGCGCCGCTGGGCGGTGCCCTCACGGCCATCGAGGTCATCTACAAGGAGGATTTCGAGGCCGAGGCCGTGCTGCCCGCCGTGCTCTCCTCGGTGGTGGCCTATTCGCTGTTCACCTTCTTCTACGGCACCAAGCCCATCTTCGGCATCCCGCGCTTCTTCTTCTCCGACCCGCGCGAGCTGATCTTCTACGCGCTGCTGGCCGTGGCCTGCGCGGCCTCTGGCTGGTTCTACGTGAAGAGCTTCTCGTTCATCAAATACTCGGTGTTCTGGCGGCTCAAGGAGAAGGTCGGGCTCATGTGGGCCACGGGGCTCGGCGGGCTGCTCATGGGCGTGCTCGGCATGCAGTATCCGCAGCTGCTCTCCGGCGGGTACGGCTGGCTGGAGCAGGCCATCCTCGGCCAGGCCACCATCGGCTTCATGTTCGTGATGATCCTGGGCAAGACCCTGGCCACGTCCCTGACCATCGGCTCGGGCATGTCGGGCGGCATGTTCGCCCCGGCGCTGTTCGTGGGCGGCATGACGGGCGGGCTCGTGGGCAACCTCGCCCACCAGCACTACCCCGACATCGTGACCCAGCCCGGGGCCTACGTGCTCGTGGGCATGGCCGCGTTCTTCTCCGGCGTGGCCAACGCGCCCATCGGCCCGCTGATCATGGTCTCGGAGCTGACCCGGGGCTACGGCCTGCTGGCCCCGCTCATGCTCGCCTCGGCCCTGTGCATCGTGCTGCTGCGCCACTCCTCGCTCTACGAGAACCAGGTGGACTCCAAGTTCGACTCCCCGGCCCACGCCGCCGACGCCACCATCAACATCCTCGAAGACCTCCAGGTTGAGGACTTCTTCCAGCCGCGCAAGGTGGTGACCCTCTGGGAGGGCACGAGCCTGAAGGACCTCACGGGCATCATCGCGGAGACGAACCAGCTGCTCTTCCCCGTCACGGACAGGGAGGGCGGCATCATCGGCTCCGTGACCCTGGCCAACGTGCGCGAGGTCATGTTCGAGCCCACCATGTACGAGCTGGCCCTGGTCCACGACCTCATGAGCGAGCACGTGTACGTGCGCCCGGACTACGACCTCTACTCCGCGCTGCTCAAGTTCATCGCCTCGGACTACCCGCAGATTCCAGTCATGGATACCGAGGACGGCGACCGCCTCATCGGGCTCATCGACCGCGAGGACGTGTTCCGCGCCTACGCGGACACCATCCACGACCTGCACAAGGAAGACTAGCACCGGGTGGCGGCCACAGCGCCGCACGCCTCCCACGCACCATGCCCTCCACCAGGGAGGGTTTGCCGTCGGCCGCCTTCACTCCCGGATGGTCCTTTTCCGGCAATCCCTTGCCCTGTTGCGGCCAGTCCATGCATGCACCACGCCCCGCAGGGCCCTGAATACGCCCCCGCCGAACGCCGCCATCCACGGACGAAACACGTCGCGTCATCCCACGACATTCCGCCTTGGACGATGAACAAGACCGCACGGAGCCGGCCCACCTCCCCCATTGCCGCGAGAAATGGCCGCTCCTCCCCCCTGGGGGGCCGCAGGTCATTCTCCAGGCCGCCGTGCCAGCAACGGATTCCTGAAATTATAACATGACAGAACGGTTGATTCCGAAACAGTGACGGTGTGTACAAAAGCAACCACTCTTCATATCCGTGTAATTGTAGATTGATAGACATTTTTTCACATACAACACCCCCCAGGTGGGGCACAGCCATTGCCTTCCATCTGGATTATGTGTATATGCAATCACCATTACCTTGATGTTTCTGAATGTTTCTTGTGCCGAGAAGGAGGGAATCGCATGAAACGAATGGTCATTTTCGCTTTGGCATTGTGCCTAGTCCTGCCTGCCGTATCGGCCATGGCCGACGACGGGGGCTGGACCGTCTCGCTGAAAGCCGGGTACGGCTTCGGCGACATCAGCGGCGGCGCGACGGATCCGGGTGTGGACGCCAACGCCACCAGCACCGGCTTCGACGACGAAGACGGCTGGCTCGCCGCCATGGCCGTGGGCTACGACTGGTCCGGCCAGGGTGTGGACCTGCGCACCGAGGTGGAATACTCGTTCTACCATGGCGTGGACTACGACGCGCAGAACACCACCGCTGCGGACAAGGCCGACATGAGCGCCGACATCGACGTGCAGACGCTCATGTTCAACGTCTACTACGACTTCGAGAACTCCACGTCCTTCACGCCGTACATCGGCGTTGGCGCGGGCATCGCCATGATCAGCTGCGACGTGGACTACGGCGCGGGCTACGGCGTGGGTGTCAACGTCGCCGACGGCGACGCGGATGCCACCAACTTCGCGTGGTCCGTGTCCGGTGGTGTTTCCTACGAACTGACCGACTACGTGGACCTGGACCTCCAGGTCCGTTACGTGGACTTCGGCGACACCGATGAGTACGCCGACGGCAACTACAAGTTCCAGGCCGATGACCTGAGCTCCACCGACGTCCTGATCGGTGTGCGCTACACGTTCTGACGCCTCGACGACCTCGACATTCAAGGGGCCCCGTTGGCGGGGTCCCTTTTTTTCGTGCCTCCGGGCGGCGGGCTCTTTCATGGCCTGAGCGCCCGCCATGGGCATGCTGCCCGGGCGCAGCTTGCCACCGGAGCGATTGCCGCCCTCCGCCCCTTGCCAAATCCGGTTCCAGCATTAGATGAAGCCCCATGGACACCACCCGCCAATGGAGCTTCGGCGGGGGCGCGCTCCTGCTCATGGAGGGCGACCTCACCCATGCCGAAGTGGACGCCGTGGTCAACGCTGCCAACTCTCGCCTGGCGGGGGGCGGCGGCGTGGACGGGGCCATCCACGACGCGGCCGGGCACGACGCCCTCCAGGCCGCCTGCCGCGAGATCATCGCGCGAATCGGCTCCCTGGAACCCGGAGAGGCCGTCATCACCCCCGGCTTCGCCCTCCCGGCCGATCACATCATCCACACCGTGGGGCCCATCTGGCGCGGCGGCGGGAGCGGCGAGGCCGCCACCCTGGCCCGGGCGTACCGCTCCTGCCTGGAGCTGGCCCGGGAGCGCGGCATCGGGTCCATCGCCTTCCCGGCCGTTTCCTGCGGGGTGTACGGCTTCCCCGTGGAGCTGGCCGCGCCCATCGCCCTGGCCCAGCTGCGCCGGGGGCTTCAGGACGGGCTCGTGCGCGAGGCGCGCATGGTCCTGCACGGCGAGGCTGGTCTCCGCGTCTGGCTGGAGGCGTCGGACAAGCTCTTTCCCTTGGGGCGGCCATGACAACCCCCGGCAAGAAAAGCTTTCTTCGGCTGCTGGTCGAGGTCATGGGCTGCAAGGTCCACCACGGTTCCTCCTCGTCCGGCTTCTGCGTGATGCAGACATACGGCAGGAAGCAAGGCTTCGTTGCAAACCACGTCATCGGCATCGGCGACGCCGAACAGCACGACAACAACTGGATTTCCCTCGCCGCGCTGCCGGACGAGCAAACCGCGCTACTCAACATCATTCCGAGGTGAGCATGGAACTACGAGGAACGACCATCCTGGCCGTGAAGGACGAGCACGGCACGGCCGTGGCCGGGGACGGCCAGGTGACCCTGGGCCAGGCCGTGGCCATGAAACACACGGCCCGCAAGGTCCGCACCATCTACAAGGACCAGGTGACCGTGGGCTTCGCCGGGGCCACGGCCGACGCCTTCACCCTGTTCGAGCGCTTCGAGAAGAAGCTCGAATCCTACTCCGGCAACCTCGTGCGCGCGGCCGTGGAGCTGGCCAAGGACTGGCGGCAGGACAAGTACCTGCGCCGCCTGGAGGCCATGATCCTCGCGGCGGACGCGGAGACCATCCTGATCATCACCGGCACGGGCGACGTCATCGAGCCGGACGACGGCATGGCGGCCATAGGCTCCGGCGGGCCCTACGCCCTGGCTGCGGCCCGGGCCCTGGCGCGAAACACCGGGCTGCCCGCCAGGGAAATTGCCGAAAAGGCCATGGCCATCGCCGCCGAGCTCTGCGTCTACACCAACGACAAGGTCATCATCCAGACCCAAAGCAAAGGACAGCCGAAACAATGAGCAACCTGACCCCGCGCGAGATCGTCTCGGAGCTGGACAAATACATCATCGGCCAGCGCGCGGCCAAGCGCATCGTGGCCATCGCCATGCGCAACCGCTGGCGCAGGCAGCAGATCGCCCCCGAGCTGCGCGACGAGATAGCCCCCAAGAACATCATCCTCATGGGCCCCACGGGCGTGGGCAAGACGGAGATAGCCCGGCGGCTCGCCACCCTGGCGGGCTGCCCCTTCTTCAAGGTCGAGGCCACCAAGTTCACCGAGGTGGGCTACGTGGGCCGCGACGTGGAGTCCATGGTCCGCGACCTCATGGAGATGGGCGTGGCCATGGTCCGGAAGGAGGAGAACGAGAAGGTGCGCATCAAGGCCGAGGCCCACGCCGAGGAGCGGCTGCTCGACCTGCTCCTGCCGCCCTCCCGGCCCGCCTCCTCCGGGGCCGGGTTCTTCATGACCCCGGCGGAAAAGGAGGAGCCCCAGGACGCCGCCGCGCGCAAGGACGCCTCCACCCGCGAGAAGTTCCGCGTCATGTGGCGCGAGGGCAGGCTCGACGACAAGGAAGTGGAGCTGGAGCTCTCCAGTCAGGCCGACCCTGCCGTCTCCATCATGGCCATTCCCGGCATGGAGGACATGGGCATGCAGATGCAGGACGTGCTCGGGCGCATGTTTCCCAACAAGAAGCGACGGCGGCGCATGCGCGTGGCCGACGCCTACGAGGCCCTGATCCAGGAGGAGAGCGAAAAGCTCATCGACATGGACAAGGTCATCGAGCTGGCGCGCGAGCGCGTGGAGCAGACGGGCATCCTGTTCATCGACGAGCTGGACAAGGTGGCAGCACGGCAGGAGAGCCACTCGGGCACGGACGTCTCCCGCGAGGGCGTGCAGCGCGACCTGCTGCCCGTGGTGGAGGGCTGCGTGGTGAACACCAAGTACGGCATGATCAAGACCGACCACATCCTGTTCATCGCGGCCGGGGCCTTCCACTACGCCAAGCCCTCGGACCTCATCCCCGAGCTCCAGGGGCGCTTCCCCCTGCGCGAGGAGCTGGAGGCCCTGGGCAAGGACGAGTTCTACCAGATCCTCACCGAGCCCAAAAACGCGCTCACCGTGCAGTACAAGGCCCTGCTGGAGACCGAGGGCATCACCCTCGACTTCACCCGCGAGGCACTGGAGGAGATGGCCGCCACAGCGGAGAAGATCAACGAGGACACCGAGAACATCGGCGCCAGAAGGCTCTACACCATCATCGAGAAGCTGCTGGCGGACCTCTCCTACGAGGCCCCGGACCGCTCGGGCGAGACCGTGCTGGTGGACCGCGAGTACGTGCGCGAGCGGCTGGAGAAGGTGGTTGAGGACCGCGATCTTTCACGGTACATTCTCTAGCATCGAAAACACGGGCCGGGCCCCGAGCCCGGCCACAGGCGAAAGGAGACCCCGTGGGCATCATCCTCTCCATCCTCATCGGCTGCCTGGCAGGGTTCCTGGCCGGGAAATTCATGCGCGGCGGCGGCTTCGGCTTCCTCGGCAACCTCGTTATCGGCATCATCGGCGGCGTGCTGGGCGGCTTCCTGTTCCGTTTGCTGGGCATCCAGGGAACGGGCATGATCGGCTCGCTGGTCACGGCCACGGTGGGCGCGGTGGCCCTGCTCTGGATCATCGGCCTGCTGAAGAAGGGCTGAGCCGCCATGTTTCAACGGCACGATCCGTTCGGCAGGCCCCGGCATAGGGGTTCCGGTAGGCCCGGCGGGCGAGGCTCGGCACATTGACATCCCCTCCCGCATATGGTCTAGACAATATCTAGGCATCGTGACGTCGCTTGGGCCGAAGCTGCGCCATTGGCCTGGAGAACGGCGGAACCGCCGCCCGCGACCCCGGGCGAAATGCCGCACGGTGGACTGCCGCCAGCTTTCGGGAAACTATTCCCGGGCTCGGGAATCCTTGTTGCGGGTCCACGCGCCAGGGGTGGCATGGTCTGGGCGTGTGTGGGCGTGGTGTGGGCGTGGTGTGGGCGTGTCTGACCCGTATTTTCGCCCTGCCTGCGCGGCGGCTTTGGGGTTGTGCCTGCGGGTGGCCCGAGGCAGCGCCAAAGGCCCGCTGAAGATTGCTCGAACAAACACCGGGGAGGTGGCCATGACGAACCAGAAGCACCGCAAGGACGGCAACGCACTGCGCGGGATGCTCGCGCGCGCCTCAGCCGGGCTGGTTGCCGCAGCGCTTCTCGGCTGCTGGCTGCTGGCCGCGCCCCCGGCCCAGGCCAAGCCCTACCCCCGCGACGACCACTGGGGCCTCTCCGAAAACCAGCGCCAGCGCCCCCACCACCGCAAGGACGACTACGCCTACGATGAGCCCGCCTACCGCACGGACCAATACCTGGACCACCAGCGGCCCCGGCTCTCGGACCTGCCCAAGAACCCCGAGCCCTCGGTGAGCTTCGAGCGCGTCTCCACCCAGCGCTACAAGATGAGCTACGACCTCGGCAAGTATGATGATCTCGGCAGGACCTGGTACGACGAGAACCAGGAGTACAACCCCATAGGGCACGTGCAGCCCATCGACAACACCGACAACCCCTACGCCCGGTAAGGCGCGCCGGAACGGGTCCGGACAGCCGAAACAGGGCCGGACAGGCCGGGCAGTAACTGAGCTAACACTGGGCCAAAGCTGGGCCAAAATCAGACTCGAATCGGGCTCATATGGGGGCCAAAGTCAGGCCCAAACGAGCAAAAAGGCTTCTCCGCTTCAACGGGCCTTGCGCTCGGGGGGGCTGGCGATGCGTCCGCACCCGGCCCGTGCCCGGCACGCCTCTTTCACTCCCGGCGGAACGCCTGCCCCGCAACAAAGCGCACCCTCCCAGGCAGCGGCAGAACACTTCCCTTAAGAAAGGCCTTTCGGCCGGATGCGGCCCGGCGGCCCCACGCGTGGCCGGATGTGGCCCGGGCGGGCCCTGGGGTGGTCCCGACTCGACCCGGACGCGGCCCGAGCTCCGCCCAGACCTGCCCCGAACCCCTGCACCGACCCTGCACTGAATTCCCAACCGAGCACCGCAACGGCAAACCCGCGCTAGAGCCAGGTCTGCGGTTCCCTGCGCCCGGAGCAGTTGGCGTTCAGCCAGCGGGCCACGTCCACGATGGGCCCGACCATGCTCCTGGCCCCCTGCGGGCAGCCCTTGATGCAGGCGCAGCAACGGATGCAGCGGTCCTTGTCGCGCTCAACGCCGTGCTCCAGATCAATGGCCGAGACAGGACAGAGCTCCTCGCACTCGCCGCAACGAATACATTCCTCCCCCACCTCGATGAACACGCCCGCCTCGCGCGGGACAGGCTCCTTGTAGGGGCGATTGCCCGGCGGGGTATGCTCCGGCAGGTCGGCTGGCGAAGCCGCATCGCCGAGCAGCTCCCGCAGCGCTGCGCCGAAGCCCTCGGCCAGACGCAGGTCGTCCTCGTCCGGGCGGGCGACGGCGATGGGGATGTTCGTGGTGGAAAAGGAGTGCTCGCCGATGAACGCCGCGCTGGCCACGACCCGGGCCCCGCCGGAGGCGAGCAGGTCGCGCAGTTCGAGCAGCGCGTCCTCGAAGTCGCGGTTGCCGTAGACCACCACGCACACGCAGGGCGCGCCATTGGCCCGAACGTTTGCCAGGCACCCGCGCAGCAGCGCGGGCACCCTGCCCGCATACACCGGCACGGCCACCAC
>JBFWJM010000076.1:0-12118 GCA_050253205.1 Desulfovibrionaceae bacterium | reverse complement strand
ACAAGGCCTTAGGCTCGCTCAAGCGCGCCCTGAAGTACGACAAGGGCTTTCTCCAGGCCATGGCCACCCTCGGCTCGGCCTACATCACCCGGGGCGAGTACGACGAGGCCCAGCCCCTGCTGGAGCAGGCCGTGACCAAGGAGCCCATGTTCGGCCCGGCGTGGAACAACCTCGCCCTGGTGCACATGGAGAAGAAGGAGTGGCCCCGGGCCAAGGAATGCCTGGAAAAGGCCGCCGAGTCCGGCTACGACGTGCCCGCCGCCCTGCTCGACGAGGTGAACGCCAACCTCTAGCGGCCGCCCCTCCCCGGCGCATGGCGCCGCGCCTTTCCGATATCCGCGAGACCGGGCCATTGGCCCGGTCTTTTTTCATGCCCGCCTCCAGCCCCGCCGCGCCTTGCCTTTGCCGGACGCGGCGTTATATTGCTGGAACAAGGAGGGCCCATGGCCCGTTTTCGTGCACAGAAGAAAGAACTGGAAGCCCTGCTCGAAGGGGACGACTGGCGCGAGCGCCTCGACGAGCGCATGGACGCCCTGGCCCGGGAGCGCGAGGGCGGCCCGGCCACCCTGGCCAACCCGCTCCTCGCCCTGCGCCTGGCAAAGGCGGAACGCACGGCCTGGCGCGCGGCGGAGGCCCTGGGCCGCGTCACGGCGCGCACGGCGGACGTGTCCATGGAAAAGGCCCGCGTGCTCATGCGCACCTACATGTGGTACCTCAACGAGGAGTCCGGCAACCTCGGCTGGGGCATCCCCGAGGCCATGGCCGCAGCCATGGCGGACAACGACCGCCTGGCCCGGGAATACCACACCATCCTGGCGTCGTACGTCTATTGCGAGGAGGGTTGCGACGGGAACTACCTGGACCACCCCGAGCTGCGGCGCGGCGTGTTCTGGGGGCTGGGGCGGCTGGCCCGGGCCCGGCCCGAGCTGGTGGAGCACGCCCAGCGCTTCCTGGTGCAGGGCTGCAAGGACCACGACGCCGTGAACCGGGGGCTGGCGGCCCGCGTGCTCGGCATCCTGGCGTCCTCGGGCCGCTGCACGGGCCCGGCCGCGCGCACGGCCCTGCGCGCCATCAGCGGCGACAGCTCCGAAATCCGCGTCTACGAGGACGGCTTCCTGCGCGACGCCACCGTGGGCGAACTGGCCGCCGAAGCGCTGGCGCAGATGGCCTGACCTCCGGGAGCCTCCCCCGTTTGACTTCGCCCGCGCATTGCGGGTAGGAAGCCCTTACCCGTCATCCATGAACCAACTCCAATCGCCAGAGACAACCATGAGCTACTCCAACTCCCAATTCGACAAGTCGGCCACCGACGAAGCCAAGAAGATGGACGAGCAGGCGGTCCGCAAGCTCTACGAGAGCGTCCCCTACCCGGGCCCCAGCCACGCCTACAAGAAACATTTCGACTGGTTCCTCGCGCCCATCAAGGAAGAACTTTCCCGACGCGGCAAGCTTCGCTTCCTCGACGCGGGCTGCGGAACCGGGGTAAATATCGTGGCCGCGCACCAGCTTTTCCCGGAATGGGAGTATTACGGTGTGGATCTCTCCAATGCTTCTCTCGAAATGGCGACCCAGCTCCTGGGCATGAATGGCATAACCGCCGAACTGAAGCAGGGCAGCTATCTTGATCCCCTGCCCTTCGACGGCAAACCCTTCGACATCATCTGCGCCACGGGCACGGTGCACCACTGCGCGGAACCGGTAAAGGCCATGACCATGCTGCGCGACCAGATGACGGAAGATGGATTCTTTCTCTTCCACGTCTATGGCCATTACCGAGACAAGGTCCGCTTCTGCATCAAGGAAATCCTCGACCTCCTGGAACCCGACCGGAGCAGGCACGAACGTCGCCTGGAACTCTACCAGGCCCTGATGCGGGCGCGTAGCGAAGGGATGCACAAAAAACGCGACTTCCTCTGGCACCTGACACACACGTCCCTCTCCGACGCCTTCAAGAAGCTCGGCGGACTCTTCGGCGGAGGCAACAAGGAACGCAAGGCCCCCTGGGGCCCCTCCTGGGGCTGGATCGACGGTCCGCAAAGCGAACACTGGCACCCCTGGGTGGACCAGTTCTGCCATCCCTGCGAGCGCGGCTACCAGGTCTGGGACATCAAGGATCTCGTTGAAAAGAGCGGCCTCAAGGTAGCGCACATGCTCTCGCAGGGTATGCCGACGAAACGCACGACCATCCCCGCAAGCTGGGGGTCGACATACACCGACCTGGACGACTGGTCCAAGTGGCGCATCCAGGAACTCCTCGAATACCCCGAAGGCAACGCATTCAACATGATCCTGGTGAAGGCCTGATTCACGGCCAGAACCGACTTTGCCAGCCCCTTCGACATCACTTATGCCGAAGGGGCTGATCCGTTATTGTGACTCCCCCCGGCGCGCCGCATGGGCTAGGCTGCGAAAAACAAGGAGCAGCCATGCCGGACGCGCTGATCATCATCGACATCCAGAACGACTATTTCCCTGGCGGGGCCTTCGAGCTCGAAGGCGCGGACGCCGCCGCCGCGAACGCGGCCCTGGCCCTGGGCCTGTTCCGCGAGCGGGGCTGGCCCGTGGTCCACGTGCGCCACGAGTCCTCGGCCCCGGGCTCCGCGTTCCTGCTGCCCGGCACCCCGGGCGCGGCCATCCACCCGCTGGTGGCACCGCTTCCGGCAGAACCCGTGATCACCAAGCACTTTCCCAACAGCTTCCGCGACACGGGCCTGGACGAGCTGCTGCGCGGCCAGGGCGATAGCGCCCTGAACGTCGGCGGCCTGGTGGTTTGTGGCATGATGAGCCTCATGTGCGTGGACTCCACGGTGCGCGCGGCCTTCGACCTCGGCTGGGAAGTGACCCTGCTGCACGACGCCTGCGCGGCGCGCGCCCTGGAACACGGCGGCGCGCTCGTCCCCGCCGCCCAGGTGCACGCGGCGTTCATGGCCGCCCTGGGCCTGCGCTTCGCCACCCTCGCCGCCACGGCGGAGCTCCTGCGGCGCACCGGAGCACCGTAGGCGACCATCCCCACCAAAAAGACGGGGAGGGTCGCCCCTCCCCGTCCGAGTGTATCGGTTCCGCCCGCGCGCGGCACGCCGCCGCGCGCGCCGGAGGTCGCCTATCTGCGTTCCCAGTCCTCCACGGCCCCCTCGTCCTCAACCTCCTCCCAGCCCGTGAACATGGCCTGGACGTGGGCCGTGAGCGAATGACCGGTGGTGGTCATGTACACGTGCACCACGTAGAAGATGAGAATGAGGAACGCGCCGATGACGTGCAGCGTGGCCACCACGCCGAGCGTCAGCCCGCCGAGGCCGAAGGCGGTCCAGTCGTTGTAGTAGTAGTAGAGCAGGCCCGTGCCGAGCATCAGCGGGATGAGCGCCGAGGCCAGGCCCAGGTAGGTCAGCCGCTGGAGCGGGTTGTGCTTGGCCTCCACCTTCTTGGGGATGGGGTGCGGCTCGCCCTTGAAGATCCCGAAGGCGTAGTACCGCGCCACGTCCAGGAGCCTCCTGGTGGTGGGGATGTACTGCTTCCACTGGCCCGTGGTCAGCAGCCAGAAGACGATGAAGACGTAGAGGATCACCCACGAGAGCCCAGCGAAGCTGTGGATCTCCACCGCCTCCTCGAACCCCAGCAGGGAGAAGGAGCCGTGGATCTCCAGGCCGGTGACCAGCAGCAGGGTGATCAGGATGGCCTGGGCCCAGTGCCAGAACCGCTCGAACTTGGAGTAGAGATAGACCTTCTTCATGTTGTTGTGTTGCGACATGGCTATCCCTCCTTCCTGGTCGCGGAGAACATGCGCAGCAGGCCGTGCAGCAGCACGCCCGCCACGGCCAGGCCGACCCCGACCCAGCCCAGCCAGTCCACTGCGGAGACGGTGTCGCGCCCGGGCATGTAGAACCCGGCCAGATTGGCCAGGCGGCCCTGGCGCGCGTGGCACTCGGCGCACTGCACCGCGCTCTCCTTGGGCGCCACCATGTGCGTGGTGGGGTAGGCAAAGGCCGTGGCAACGAAGCCGTACTCGCCCGAGTAGGGCACGCCAGCGTAGTCCATGCCCGCCCGGAGCGACTTGGCCCAGTCGTAGTGCTTCCAGTAGGCCGAGTCGTCGTCCTTGCTGGTGGGGAAGAGGTGCGGCACGGCCATGGTCTTGTTCACCGAGTCGTAGGGGGTCATGCCCCGGTGCACCTTGAACGGCATGATCCGCGAGCTGGGGTCGGAGAGGTCGCCCACGGGCCACTGCTGCCGGACCTCATGCGAGGGGTCGATGACGTCCTCGGCGGTCATGGTGGTCATGGAGCCGTTGTACCAGTGGTACTCGGGCTGCACGTTCTTGGCCCAGACGAACTCGCCCTTCTTGGGGTCGTAGTCGGTGTGCCCGGTGCCGGGAATCTCCTGGGGCTCGCGGTTCCTGTCGCCCGCCTTGGACCAGTCCCAGCTCATCTTGGTGGCCTTGATCCTGGCGAAGCTGGGGATGTGGCAGCTCTGGCAGGCCACCTTGTCGGTGTGGTCGTTGGCCTTCTGGTTCTGCTTGTGCGGCGTGGCCGTATGGCACGACTCGCACATGATCTTCGGGTGCAGGTCGTCCTCCACCAGGGACTTGCGCTCCAGCATGGCCGGGGTGGAGTAGATGCGCCCGGCGATGTCGTGGCCCTTGGTGGTGTGGCAGCGGGCGCAGGTGAAGCCCTGGCCCCCGCTCTCGGGGTCGCCCATGTGCACGTCGAGCTGCTTGTCCGGCTTCACGAGGGTGGAATCGAGGTCGCCGTGCTTGACGCCGTCGCCCCCGCCGCCGTTGAAGTGGCAGGTGCCGCAGTTCACGCGGTCGGGCTTGCCCACGGACTGGGCGACCTTGGCCCAGTCGGGCTGGTAGTAGGTCTTGCCGTTGCTGGCGAAGAGCTTGCCCTTCTGCTTGCCGGGGTTTTCGGGGTCGTCGATCCACGGAGCCGTGAACCCGGCCCCGGCCGGGAACTTTTTATATTCCCGGGTCTTTTCATGACAGACGAGACAGTCGATCTTCGTCGGGTCCGAGAAATCGAAGCCCATGTTCTTCCAGCCGTAGCCCGCGTGGCACGAGGTGCAGCGGGGTTCGTTGGACTTGAGCGCCACGCAGAAGTTGTTCACCGTGAGCTGCCCCTTGCCCACCTTGCGCCCGTCCTCGGTGTACGGGTCGGTCCAGCTCCAGTGGATGGTCTCGTGGAACTGGATGGCCGCCTGGTTGTGGCAGCTCAAACACACGGCCGTGACCTCCGGCCCGGTGAAGGCCTTCTGCTCCTGCGGGTCGAACTGGAGCGCCTTGTGCATGGAGTGGTCCGTGGTCAGCGGCCTCGGGTTCGTCATGATCGTATGCCGCGCCATGACGCGCCCGGGCGCATCCTCCGTGGCGGCTCCAGCCGCCGCCGGAAGCGCAACCAACAGCACGAGGGCTATCCATACCCCCATTCCCTTTGCCATACGTCCTCCTCACTTAGATGATGGCAACGTTCAGGACCCGGCCCGGGCCAGCGGCACGGTCCAGTCCCTCTTTCCCAATACTCTCGCCGCCAGGGCAGCCAACCCCAGCAGCAAAACCAGCCCCAGGTGCGCCCAGTCCACCACCATGGTCAGTTCCGGAGAGAACGACACCCCCGGCTGGTTCTTGTACATGCGGATGATCCCGGTGAGCACGATGCCGACGAGCAGCAGCGCGCGGACCCACCCCGAGCCCGTCATCCGGCGCGAGCGCGACCAGCGCGCCAGCCAGCCCGTCGCCGCCCAGGCCACGAGCGCCAGCAGCAGCGCCGCGCCGACGTAGTGGATCTTGTGGGTCACGTAGTATTGCGCCAGCCACCCCAGGCCCGGGATGTCGGCGATGTAGTAGCGCTTGAAGATGGGCATCTGGGCAAAGCCAGTGAGCGCCAGGACGAAGACGAGAACGGCATACAGCCGGGCGGGGGTACGGCTAGTCATGGCCGTCCTCCCTGCCCTTGCGGGAGCCGCCCTCGGCCCCGAAGAGCCCGCGCCCCACGGTGATGAGCCCGGCGGCAATGCCCGCCACGGGGGCGATGAGCGCGGCGGCGGCAAGCGTCTGCTCGTCCTCGAAGGGATCGCCGTAGGGCTTCAGGTCCGGCTTGCCCTGGTTGTTGGCCAGCTCGCCCTTGGCGGCCAGGGCCGCCTCGATGGCCTCGAAGGGCACGGGCGAGACGTAGATGGTATTGGTGCCGCCGTTTTCCGTCTCGCCGTAGATGTAGCCGCCAGTCCGCTCGGCCAGTTCGTGCGCCCGGGCCACGATCTCGTCGCGCGGGCCGATGGTCTGCACGTCGTACGGACATTCGGTGATGCAGGCGGGTTTTTCCCCCTGGGCCACACGCTCGAAGCAGCGGTCGCACTTGTACATGACCCCGTTGCCCGCAAGCCCGGGCAGGAGGTCGAGGTAGAGGCCCACGCCCGTCTGCCGCTGGGGGATGCGCCAGGGGCAGACGGCCGTACATTTGGCGCCGCCGAGGCAGACCTCGTCGTTGATGCGCACGATGCCGTTCTTCTGCCGGGCGGCCGCCCCCCAGGGACAGAGGTTGGCGCAGGGCGGGTTCTGGCAGTGCATGCACCGCCGGGGCATGTGCACCTCGAAGCTCTCGCCCTCGTGCTCCACCTCCACGGACTGGATGTACAGCCAGTTGTAGGGGGTCAGGCGGTCGTCCACGTCGCGCTTCTCCGACCAGTCCGCCACCTTGACCCGCGAGGGGTACATCTTGGGAAACGGCTTCTCGGGCTCGGGATACTTGTGGCCGTTGGCCTCGTGGCAGGCCTCCACGCAGGCCCCGCAGCCCACGCACTTGTTCAGGTCGTGCAGGGTGGCGAGCTCCACGCTCCCGGCGCTCCCGTTGCTCCCGGCCGCATTGGCCGCATTGGCCGCGCCCGCGCCGGGCACGAGCAGCCCCGCCCCACCCAGGCCCAGCGCCTTGAGAAATCCTCGGCGGCTCATGGTGCCGCCACGTCGATTGTTGTTCATGTCGCTCCTTGAGAGGTTCCCCCCGATTCCCCCTTCCCAAAGCAGAACCTGTGCCAACTGGACATCCTGTCCAGCCATTAGCACAACTTACCGGAATCACGATTATTATAATTCGACACCCTGTCGAAGATGGGCCTTTTTCCCCTCCCGGCGACAAGCTGGCCCTGCACAAGCGCAAAGAATCTTTACAGGTGCATATACAGTGCTTACACTTGCAACGACCACAAGGAGCGATCATGACCGAGCAGGAACTAAACCTCTATATCAAGGACATCCTCAACACCATGAACGACGGCCTGTTCGTGACCCGCACGGACGGCACCGTGATGATGGTCAACGAGGCGTTCCTGCGCATGACCGGCTACACGCGCGCCGAGGCCATGGATCGGCCCTGCTCGTTCCTGGACTGCGACGTCTGCCTGCGCACGCGCAAGGAGGGCCGCGCCCACTGGTGCCGCCTGTTCGAGTCCAAGAAGGAGCTCATGCGCTCCTGCCGCATCCGCCGCAAGGACGGCACCTACCTGCACGTCATCAAGAACGCCTCGCTGCTGCACGACGAGAACGGGGCCGTGCTCGGCGCGGTGGAGACCCTCACGGACATCTCCGAGCTCGACCGCCGCGACCGCAAGATCGAGGAGCTCTCCCGCAGGCTCGACGAGGACCAGGACTTCCACGGCATGATCGGCCGCTCCCCGGCCATGGCCCGGCTCTACGACCTGCTGGAGCGCGCGGCAGGGAGCGACGCCCCGGTGATCCTCTTCGGCGAGTCGGGCACGGGCAAAGAGCTGGCCGCCGCCGCCATCCACGAGCTGGGCCCCCGGGCGGACGGGCCCTTCGTGCGCATCAACTGCGCGGCCTTCAACGAGGCCTTGCTGGAATCCGAGATCTTCGGCCATGTGAAGGGCGCGTTCACCGGGGCCTTCCGCCACCGCACGGGCCGCTTCGAGGAGGCGGGGGGCGGCGGCGTGCTGCTGGACGAGATCGGCGACGTGCCCCTCTCCATCCAGGTGAAGCTGCTGCGCGTCTTGGAGACGCGCACCTTCGAGCGCGTGGGCGACTCCAGGCCCATCCCCCTGGACGCGCGCATCATCACCGCCACCAACCAGGACCTGCGCGCCAAGGTGGCCCAGGGGCTCTTCCGAGAGGACTTCCTCTTCCGCATCAACGTCATCCCCATCCACCTGCCGCCCCTGCGCGAGCGCCGGGAAGACATCCCCGCCCTGGCCGACCACTTCATCCGCCGCCTGAACCGCGAGACCGGGCGCGACGTGCACGGCTTTTCCCCGGCGGCCATGCAGGCGGCCATGCGCTACCCCTGGCCGGGCAACATCCGCGAACTGCGAAGCGCCATCGAATACGCCTTCGTGGTCTGCGACGGCGCGGCCATCGCCCCGGAGCACCTGCCCCCGCAGGTGGGCGGGGCGGACATCTGCGCCGGGCGGCTCCCGGCCGCCCAGAACACGACTCCGGCCTGGGCCCAGGCTCACGGCCCGGCTTCTACTCAAGGCACCGTTGCGACCTCCACTCCGGCCCCCGCCCAGGGCCCCGCCCAGGGCCGAAGCACGGGGCGCATGGCCCGGGAGCGCGAGGAACTGGTGGCGGCGCTCCGCCGCAATGGCGGCAACCAGTCCGCCGCCGCGCGCGAGCTGGGCGTCAGCCGCGTCACCGTGCTCAACCGCATGCGCAAGCACGGGGTCACGGTCCAGGCCGTGGTGGACGGGACCATGGCCCAGGGAGAGGGCGGCCCGGGCGAGGGCTGACACCCGCCGAAGCAGGCGCGCACGGCTGGCCGCCACATGGCGGCCTTTCCAGGCCGATTCGCCGATGATTCGGCGGCCATGCGATGATTGACGGAAACGTCAAACCGCCTCCATTTTCGGCACTGGACAAACCCCCCTGTTTTGACTAGGAAGAGAGTTTGGCTCAAAAGGCGGGGGCCCGCGCCGCACACCTCCAGCGCACTCACTCTGTGGAGAAACACACTGCGCATCTTCGCGCATGGGGTTTGAATTATGACTAAAAAAACAAAAACAGCCACCCTGAGCTATGACGGCCAGTCCTGGGAACTGCCGGTGCACATCGGCACCGAGGACGAGGTCGGCATCGACATCCAGGAGCTTCGCCGCGAGACGGGCATCATCACCTTCGACCCCGGCTTCGGCAACACGGGCTCCTGCTTCTCGTCCATCACCTTCGTCAACGGCGAGGAGGGCGCGCTGCACTACCGGGGCTACCCCATCGAGGAACTGGCCGAGTACGGCTCGTTCATCGAAACGGCCTACCTGCTCATCTTCGGCTACCTGCCCTCCAAGCACGAGCTCCAGAAGTTCTCGGACCTGCTCACCGACCAGGAGATGCTCCACGAGGGACTGAAGCACCACTTCGAGGGCTTTCCCTCCCAGGGGCACCCCATGTCCCTGCTCTCGGCGGTCATCAACTCCCTGGGCTGCTACCATCCCGACCTGCTGGAGCTCCAGAGCAAGGACCAGTTCCTGCTGGCCGTGGCCAAGCTCATCTCCAAGGTGCGCACCATCGCGGCCTGGACCTACCGCAAGTCCATCGGCCGCCCGTTCATGTATCCGAACCCGAGCCTCTCCTACTGCCGGAACTTCCTGCACATGATGTTCTCGCAGCCGAACAAGATATACGACGCGCCGCAGGAGGCCGTGCGCGCGCTCTCGCTCTTCTTCATCCTCCACGCGGACCACGAGCAGAACTGCTCCTGCTCCACGGTGCGCATGGTGGGCTCCACCCAGGCCAACCTCTTCGCCTCCGTGTCCGCAGGCATCTGCGCGCTCTGGGGCAAGCTCCACGGCGGGGCCAACGCGGGCGTCATCGACATGCTCGAAGCCATCCACGCCGGGGACTACTCCATCGACCAGTACATCGAGCGGGTGAAAAAGCGCGAGGTGCGGCTCATGGGCTTCGGCCACCGCATCTACAAGAGCTTCGACCCGCGCGCGCGCATCCTGCGCAAGGCCGCCAACGACCTGCTCGACAAGCTCGGCGTGCAGGACCCTCTGCTGGAGATCGCCCTGGAGCTGGCCGAGATCGCCCTGGCGGACGAGTACTTCGTGGAGCGCAACCTCTACCCCAACGTGGACTTCTACTCCGGCATCATCCTGCGCGCCCTGGGCATCCCCGTGGACATGTTCCCCGTGATGTTCGCCATCGGCCGCATGCCCGGGTGGATCGCCCACTGGTACGAGGACTTCCAGAACCCGACCATGCGCATCCATCGCCCGAGGCAGATCTACACCGGCGAGCGCAGGCGGCCGTATGTGCCCATGTTCAAAAGGGAAAAATCGCCCAAGGCGTAAAAATCGCCGCCAAGTGCAAAAAGGACTTGCCATGCGGGGCGATAGTCGCTAAACACACTTTCTCGCATTCGATGCCCGGATGGCGGAACTGGTAGACGCGCATGGTTCAGGACCATGTTCCTTAACGGGAGTGGAGGTTCGATTCCTCTTCCGGGCACCACGAGCACACAAGCGGCTCCGGCACACGCCGGAGCCTTTCCTTTTTGGCCCTGCCGGGCGGGCGTGAACAACGACCAGATCCTGCGCGATGGCAACGACTTCCGCCACGCGCGGCTGCGCGGGGGCGAGGTCGTCGAACGCTACCACTACGCCCCGGACTATCGCCTGCTGCGCGTGGAGAAGCGTGGCCCCGGCACCCGGCTGGTCATCGGCTTCGCCCACGACGCCCACGGCCGACGCCGCGCCAAGTACCTGAACGGCCAGCTTGTGGAGACGTACAAGTGGCTCGACCGCACGCGGCTCGACTCCGCCGTGGTGCGCGGGGTGCCCGTGGACTTCACCCACACCTGGAACAACGACCCCTTGCCCTCGCTCGTGATGTACGGCGACGCGTTCTACCGCCTCTTCTACGTCCAGGTGGGCTCGCTGCGCGTGGTTGCCGACGAGTACGGACGAGTGGTAAAGGAAGTGCTGTACGACAGTTTCGGGCGCATTCTGGAGGACACGAACCCGGGCATGCGGGCGGAGCTGGGCTTCGGCGGTGGCCTGCACGACCGGGATTTGGGCCCACACGGCTTGGTACGTCTTGGCTGGAGGGACTACGACCCCGAGACCGGGCGCTTCACGGCCAAGGACCCCATCGGCCTCGCGGGCGGCGACCCGGACCTGTACGGCTACTGCGTCGATGATCCGGTGAACCTGAAGGCCCCCGAGGCGTTGCATGGCGTTGCCTGGGCGTCACGCTTTTTCCGCATTCCCGCGCCGTCCCGCCATCTCATCCCGTGGACACCAGCGCCCGGCGCGTGCTATACATCCCGCCATGGTCGCCGCCTCCCCCCTCCGGCCCCGGGTCCGCCCGGAGGCTGCCGCTTGTGTATTCCCGCTCCGGCCCCCGGGCCCAGCCTCGCGTTTCGCGCCGCTTTGCATGCGGTTTGCGGTGTTCTTCCTGCTCACGCTCCTGGCCGGGTGCGACCGCTTCGAGCCCATCGTCATCGGGTTCGCCGGACCGCTCACCGGACCCATGGCCGACCTCGGCGTGCAGGGCCGCAACGGCGCGCAGCTCGCCCTGGAGGAGGCCAACGCGTCCGGGGGCGTGGCTGGCCGGGAGCTCCGCCTGGAGGCCCGGGACGACTCCCCCGAGGCGGGCGGGGCCCTGCCGGCGGATCAGGCCCTGGTGGAGGCGGGCATGGTGGCCCTGGTGGGGCACATGCTCTCCAGCCAGGCCCTGGAGGCGCGCAACTACCTGGAATCCTGGGGCGGCCCGGTGATCTCGCCCACGGTCTCCTCGCCGTGGTTCACGGGCCTGAAGGACCATTTCTACCGTGTCATGCCCACGGCGGCGGACCGGGCCACGGCCCTGGCGGACCACGCCTTCTCCCACCTGGGGCTGACCAGCTGCGAACTGCTGGGCGATGTGGACAACCCCGGATATACCCGGACCTTCAACGAGGCCTTTGCCCGGCGCTTCACGGCATTGGGCGGGGTGATCACCGGGGTGCACGAATTCCGCAGCCACGCCCGGCGCGACTGGGAGTTCATCCTCGTGCCCCTGGAGGAACACACCCCCGCCGCCCTGCTTGCGACCGCAGGCCCGCGCGACGTGGCCTCCCTGGGCATGCGCCTCACGGGCCTCGACGAGCGGCCGCGCGTGCTCTGCCCCTCCTGGCCGTGCACGCCC